>NZ_CAUGIN010000001.1:0-212172 GCF_959599685.1 Lachnoclostridium phocaeense | reverse complement strand
GCAAAATTCAAAGAAAATACAGTAAAAGGTTCTCAGTTCAAACAGCCGCTGCTTGAGTTCTCAGGCGCATGTGCAGGATGTGGCGAGACACCTTACGCAAAACTGATCACACAGCTCTTTGGTGACAGAATGTACATTGCCAACGCTACAGGATGCTCCTCTATCTGGGGTAACTCCTCACCGTCCACACCTTACACGGTAACACCGGAAGGCAAAGGACCGGCATGGGACAACTCCCTGTTCGAGGACAACGCAGAGTTCGGATATGGTATGCTGCTGGCTCAGAACACAATCAGAGCAGGTCTGAAGACAAAAGTTGAGTCTGTTATGGAGTCCGACAAAGCTTCCGAGGAAGTGAAAGCTGCATGCAAAGAGTGGCTTGACACATACGGATGCGGCGCTACAAACGGAACTGCTACAGACAACCTTGTAAAAGCTCTGGAAGGATGCGACTGCGAAGTATGCAAGGACATCGTAAACAACAAAGACTTCCTGGCCAAGAAATCCCAGTGGGTATTCGGTGGTGACGGATGGGCTTACGATATCGGATTCGGCGGTGTTGACCATGTACTTGCAAGCGGCAAGGATATCAACATCATGGTATTCGATACAGAGGTTTACTCCAACACAGGCGGACAGTCCTCCAAGGCTACAAAGACAGGCGCGGTTGCTCAGTTCGCAGCAGGCGGAAAAGAGACAAAGAAGAAAGATCTTGCCAGCATCGCAATGAGCTACGGATACGTATATGTTGCACAGATCGCTATGGGTGCTGATTTCAATCAGACTGTAAAGGCAATCTCAGAGGCTGAGGCATATCCGGGACCGTCACTGATCATCGCATACGCTCCGTGTATCAACCACGGTATCAAGAAGGGTATGAGCAAGGCTCAGACAGAAGAAGCGCTTGCTGTTGAGTGCGGATACTGGAACAACTTCCGCTACAATCCGGCAGCAGAAGGTTCCAAGTTCACTCTGGACAGCAAAGAGCCTAAGATGGAAGGATACCAGGAGTTCCTGAACGGCGAGGTTCGCTACAATTCACTTGTAAGATCCAACCCGGAGAAAGCTGCCGTAATGTTCGCTCAGAACGAGAAGGAAGCAAAAGAGAGATACGAGTATCTGAAGAAACTCGTTACTCTGTACGGAACAGAAGAATAAGATGGTTCTGTAAAACAGATCAGACAGAGATAAAGCTGCGGCCAGCAGGCGGACAACCGTCTGCTGGCCGCTTTTGTGATGGCGGAAAGCCAAAGTCCGGGCCTGTCCGGTATCCTGGCGAGTGCCTGCCATCCCGGAATGCGCCCTGAGGCACCTGTGGTGATCCATGCAGGACGGGTTTTTGTCAGATTTACAGTGTGGATGTGGAAATAACGGTTGACTTTCCCGGCCAAAGATGATAGAAATGTATATATGGATAAGTAAGACTGGATAGAGGCGCAGTGTCCATCAGTACCGCGCGGCCATGGTCCCGGGAGGACTGCCGCACAGGGAAAGGGGACTCTGCCGAAGGGAACAGCTGCCCGGAGTGGGTTCCCTGGGCCGTACGGAGAAGATCCTGCGGACTGTCACAACTGTGGAGCGCTATCATAGTATCAATGGATGAGGAACATACACTGTCCTGCCGGCGGGAAGGCAGTATATCTGACCTTGGTTTGACATGCCATGAATGAGTGCACGCAGCGCTTATTCATGGTATTTTTGTTTTTGCGGGGAAGCCCTTTGGGTCCCCTCGAGAAGTCTTTGTATGAGAGAGGAAGGTACTTATGAGAAATGTAAAGAGAAAGATTTTGTGGACGCTCTCCTTGGTCATGCTCTTCGTGGCCTGCAGTCCGCTCCTGGCTTTTGCGGCTGAGGAGGGAGAAGAGTATGTGCCCCAGATGTTTGCCACGCCGTGGTCCCTGCTTCCGCCCCTCGTGGCCATTGTGCTGGCGCTGATCACAAAGGAAGTGTACAGCTCCCTGTTTATCGGGATCCTGATCGGCGGTATTTTTTATTCGGGATTCACATTTGAGGGGACCATCACACATGTATTCCAGGGAGGCATCATCTCGGTGCTCTCGGACAGCTACAATGTGGGGATCATCGTGTTCCTTGTCATCCTCGGTATCATGGTGTGCATGATGAACAAGGTGGGCGGTTCAGCCGCCTTCGGAGAGTGGGCCAAGGACCATATCAAAACAAGGACAGGCGCTCAGCTCTCCACGATCCTCCTCGGTGTGCTCATTTTTATCGATGACTACTTTAACTGCCTCACAGTAGGAAGTGTTATGCGGCCGGTGACGGACAAGCATCAGATATCCAGGGCAAAGCTGGCCTATCTGATAGATGCCACTGCGGCTCCGGTGTGCATCATAGCGCCGATTTCTTCCTGGGCTGCAGCTGTGACGGGATTTGTGGAGGGAGAGGATGGATTTTCCATTTTTATCCGGGCTATCCCATACAACTTCTACGCACTGCTCACTATTGTCATGATGATCGGTCTGGCTGTTCTTAAGGTGGACTACGGTTCCATGAGGCTTCATGAGGATAACGCGATCAAGGGAGATATCTATACTACGCCGGACCGGCCCTACGCAGATGCGGAAAAGGAAATCGTGGAGGGCAAGGGAAGGGTCATCGACCTTGTATTTCCGATCGTTGTGCTGATCATCTGCTGTGTTATAGGAATGATATACACAGGAGGCTTCTTCTCTGGAACGGACTTTGTCACCTCCTTCTCTCAGAGCGATGCCTCTGTGGGTCTTGTGCTGGGAAGCTTTTTTGCCTACGTGATCACGATCGTTTTTTACATGGTGCGCAGGGTGATACGGTTTGGAGAGTGCATGTCCTGTGTGCCTGACGGATTTAAGGCCATGGTTCCGGCCATACTGATCCTGACCTTTGCGTGGTCGCTGAAGGCGATGACAGACAGTCTGGGAGCGGACGTATTTGTGTCCGAGCTTGTGAGGTCCAGTGCGGACGGGCTGATGAATTTCCTGCCCGCCATCGTATTCCTGGTAGGATGCGGACTCGCCTTTGCCACAGGAACATCCTGGGGAACATTCGGTATCCTGATCCCCATTGTTGTGGCTGTCTTCCAGGGACAGAACGAGACCATGATGATCATCTCCATCTCCGCCTGCATGGCAGGTGCTGTGTGCGGCGACCACTGCTCGCCCATCTCGGACACCACGATCATGTCGTCAGCGGGAGCCCAGTGCAACCATG
The DNA here is from genome assembly GCF_959599685.1 of Lachnoclostridium phocaeense. Taxonomy (NCBI): domain Bacteria; kingdom Bacillati; phylum Bacillota; class Clostridia; order Lachnospirales; family Lachnospiraceae; genus Lachnoclostridium; species Lachnoclostridium phocaeense. The sequence goes on along the minus strand of NZ_CAUGIN010000001.1, from coordinate 208,965 downwards.
TGAACCATGTCACGACGCAGCTTCCCTACGCGATCACAGTGGCGGCCATCTCGTTTGTGACCTACATCATTGCCGGGTTTGTGCAGACAGCCTGGATCGCTCTTCCGGCAGGTATCGTACTTACGCTGGGAGTGCTGCTTGTGCTGAGACATATTTACGGAAAAGAGGAAGGATAGGCTTCTGCTGATAAAAGAAAAGCGGGGCTGTGCCTTGACGGCGCAGCCCCGCTTTTTAAAATGGATAGGACTTTACAAAATCAGTGAAAGACCGGACGGCGGGGGTATCAAGAAGCTCTTTTAAGGTTACGTAGTAGATGGTGCGGGACAGGCTGACTTCCAGAGGAACGATGCGGCATCCCGGCACGAGGAGCTTTTCCGCAATGGAGCGTGAGGCAAAGCCCACGGCAAGATTCTGGGCAGCGAGCTGCATGACAATGTCAGACTGGCTGGTCTCGCAGAGAACATTGGGGACTGCCTGGAAACGGGCAAAGACCTGCTCAATATCCTTGCGAAAGGCGGATTCCTTTGCAGGCATCAGAATGTCTGCCCCGTCCAGATCCCGGATGCAGAGGGTGTCTTTTCCGGAAAGCGGATTGGCCTGTGACATAACGGCCACATAATGGTCTTCCATGATCTTGTGGCAGTAGAAGTCCTCGCTGTCCGAAAGGTCGTCGGATGCGATGACGAAAACGGCGTTGAGCTGCCGGGAGGCCAGCATGCGCATCAGGGTGTTGCTGCCCTCCACATGGAGCTGGTAGCTGATCAGCGGAAAGAGCTGGTGGTAGTCGGTGATCACTCTGGGAAGCTGGAGATACCCCGCGATCCAGAGCAGACCGATGCGCAGCGTCCCTGCCTCCAGGATACTGTACTTTTTCATGTTTTCTGCAAGCTGGTCCACTTCATTGAGGATCCGCCGGGCCGCTGTGACGAACTGCTCCCCTGCCTCGGTGAGGGAGACGGACTTGGAGTGGCGGACAAAGAGGGAGACCCCCAGCTCTTTTTCCAAATGGAGGATCTGCTGGGACAGGGAGGGCTGGGAGAGGAATAAAGCTTTGGCTGCCGCTGAAAAGCTCTTTTTTTCCGCGGCGGCAAGCACATAGCGCATCTGCTGGATCTGCATGGGAATGACCTCCTTTATGAATGGATTATGGTATAAGAAAAACCTATTGGTATTATAATATATTAATTCTTTACAAATAGCACGAGATTGTTTATAATATAACAGTAATTTAATACATCAAAGTAATAAAGTAATAGGAATGAGAGGAGAATGACAATGCAAAACAAGAAAAGCGTAAAAGACACTGCATTCCTGGTACTTGCCCTTGTAGTCATCATAGGCTCCCGGTTTATGCCGGCCATGGGAGGACTTTCTGAAGACGCATGGGCTGTGCTGGGTGTATTTTTCGGTTCACTCATCATGTGGATCGGGATTTCCATTGACTGGCCCAGTATGATCACGCTGCTGGCTCTGGGACTGATTCCGATATTCGGATTTTCCGGTACATTTGCAGGGGCGTTCGGCAATACAACGGTAGCCTTCCTGCTGTTTACCTTCATGCTGGTATATCCGCTTTCCAAGACCAACTTTGTGCGTCGCTGTACCATTTATTTTATCACAAACAGGATTGCAAGAAAAGGACCCTGGTATTTTGTGTGTTTCCTGCTTGCGGCTGTGACGTTTATGGGACTTTTTATTTCCCCGTCCGTACTGTTCGTGGCCTTCATGCCCTTCCTGGAGGATATCTACCAGGTACTGGGACTTAAGAAGGGCGGCAAGGCCGGAAATATGATCATGATGGGCTCTGCTTTCTGCATCAGCCTTTCCTCCGGTATGACAGCCATCGGCCATGTGTGGCCCACAATGGCCATCGGGTACTACACAGCGGCTACGGGAAATGATGTAAACCAGTTCCAGTACATGGCTATGGGTATTCCCACAGGTATCATCCTGATCGTGATCCTGATCCTGATATTTAAATTTATCTACCGTCCGGACGATATGAAGGACATCCAGCCGGATAAGGCCATGAGTCTTCGCGGAACTGTTCCGGCGGCGGATTTCAAAGAGAAAGTGATACTTGGCGTTATGGCCCTCACCGTATTTCTCTGGGTGGCTCCCAGCCTTGTGCAGAATGTGCTTCCGGAGTTCTACGAGACCGTCAACAGCTGGTCAACAGCCATGCCTCCGCTTCTTGGATGCATCATCCTGTTCGTTGTGCGTGTGGACGGTGAGAGCATCATGAACTTTAAAGAGACAGTCAGCAAGGGTGTTCTCTGGGGAAGCGTACTGATGACAGCGGCGGCCACGCAGCTTGGCTCTTGCCTGACAAACGAGGACGTAGGCATCAGCTCCTGGCTGACAGGTGCGCTTGAGCCTCTGACAGCAAACCTCCCCGTGATCGGACTGATCCTGTTCTTCATGACATGGGCGGTTATCGAGACCAACTTCTCGTCCAATATCGTTACCACAACAGTTGTTAGCGCGGTTGCCCTGTCTGTCCTGACAGCCCTTCCGGCAGGTTCCGTGAATGTGGGCGCTGTTGTATGTATGGTAGGCTTTGCGGCGGCGATCTGCAACATGACGCCGGCAGGACAGAGTACGGTGAACACGGTTGCCATCGGTTCAGGGTGGACAGACACCAAGTCCATGTTCGTGTGGGGCGGACTGTTTGCCATCGCAGGTATCCTGGTGCTCAGCTTTATCGCATACCCGCTTGGATCTCTGTTCATTGCATAGGAGATAAAAGGATATCTGTTGTGTGAGAGGAGAAATTCACATGAAAAGAAAATATCAGTATGATGTAGTCGTGGCAGGCGGCGGGACGGCAGGAGTTGCTGCCGCCGCCGGAGCTGCCATGGCAGGAGCAAAGACACTGCTTATTGAGAGAAATCCTTACCTTGGAGGCGAGGCTACCCATTCCGGCGTGGCCGCCTTCTGCGGATTTTTCACCTGCGGCGGAAACCCGGTTCGGGTCGTGGAAGGAGCGGGAGAGCTGATCCTGAAAGAGATGAAGGCTCTCAGCGAAAGCTCCTGGAACTATGTTGTCTCTGCCACGGGAAATAAAAATGTCAATTTTCATCCGGAGTATCTGAAGTGCGCCATGGACAATGTGCTGGAAAAGACCGGCGTCACCTGCTTTTTCCACACAAGGATCACAGGCGTTTGCACGGAGGAGCGGGCAGTGACAGCCCTTGAATGCGTGGACGATGAGGGGTGCTTCCTGGTGGAGGCAAAGGCGTTTGTGGACACAACCGGAGACGCCAATGTGGTCCACCTGGCGGGCGCTCCGACGCTCTGGGGAGATGAAAACGGGAATGTGCAGGCGGCCACGCTTCCCTTCCGCTTAAGCGGCGTGGACACCTCCTGTGACCTGACGCCTCAGGCGGTGGAGAAGGCAGTCATACGGGCAAAGGAGGATGGTATTCCCCACCTGACAAAGGAGAAGGGCTTCATCCTGAAAAGGGAGGGCTCGGATCAGGTGGCAGTTCTGCTTCCCAGCACCATCCCCGCAGGCCTGGACTGCGAGGAGCTCACGAAAATGGAGCTGGATACGAGGAGACAGGTGCTCTACTACGTGGAGGCCTTTAAAAAGTATCTCCACGGCATGGAGGACTGTGAGCTGACAGTCATCGGCCCGGCCATCGGCTTCCGGGAGACGAGGCGGATGAAGGGCAAGGAGATCATCACGGCAGAGGATGTGCTGGGAAGGAGAAAGCGGCCCGATGGTGTGGCCAGGGCCGGATGGAAGCCGGAGATCCACATGGATGCCAACAAGATGGGAACCTACATCGAGGTGTCTGAGGGAAGCTGGTTTGACGTGCCACTGGGCGCTCTCCAGTGCGAGAGCCTGGACAATCTCTACGGTGCCGGAAGAATGGTGTCCTCCGAGCAGACAGCCCACGCGGCGGTCCGGGTCATGGGAACATGCTTTGCTACCGGGCATGCAGCAGGCGTGGCGGCAGCCTGCCAGGCGCTTCACGGTGAGGCTCCGGCAGAGGCGGTGCGCGCGGAGCTGGAGAAGCAGGGAGCGCTTCTGTAGTATAAAATATAACCGGACGGGAAAAGGAAAGGAGACAGACTATGACACTTGAGGAAGCACGTGCAGATATTGACGCTGTGGATACACAGATGAAACCTTTGTTTTTGAAGAGAATGGAATGTGCAAAAAAAGTGGCCGAGGTGAAGGCCCAGACAGGCGGAGATGTGTTTGTCCTGGAGAGAGAGCTTTCCATTATCGAGAAGAGAGCCGGGGATGTGGACAAGGAAGTTTACGATGAGTATGTTACATTCCTGCGCCATCTTATGAGCGTCAGCAGAAGATACCAGTACGGCAAGCTGACAGCCATGCAGGACGCAGTGGTGGATGGCGCTGCGGCTGCGGCAGGCGTGGATGAAAATGCCGCCCACACGCGGGTGGAGATCTCTTTTACCTGCCCGGCGGCGACCAGCGATCTCAATCTGTTCATCAATATGACAAAGCTGAACAAGATTGCCATAGACAGCATGAATCTGTCTACAGAGGGTGGAGTACAGAAGATCACCATGACTCTGGACGGGAATCTGAAGGAGAGCAACATGAGGCGCCTGCTCTGCCAGATCGGCAAAGAGGCGGATGATTTCAAGATCCTGGCAGTAAAGTAGCTGATATATAAAAGAAAAGAAAACCCGGCGGGACAAGGAACGTCCTGCCGGGTTTTTGGCTTTGTGTAACTTTTTTACAGGAGCTTTTCAAAGGCGATCCTTGGATCCCCATTCTCGGCTCCACCCTGCAGAAAGATCCTGCCGCAGCGGATGAAACCGGCCTTTTTCAGGGCGCTCTGCATGGGCAGGTTGCCCTCGTGGGTGTCGATCCGGATACTCTTCATTCCTTTCTCCCTGGCAAGGGAGGCGGCATTTTCAAAGAGCTGTCCCGCATACCCTTTTCCGCGCAGAGCGGCATTTACAGCCATGCGGTGGATGGCGGCATAGGCGGGAGCTTTTTCTCCTTCCCGCTCTGTCAGCCACTGCCCGTCAAATATCTCCCGGTAGGAGGGATCTTCTGTGAATGTGATCGCGCACACAGCGGCGATCTGTCCGTCTTCCTCCAGCACATAGCCCAGGCCTGTGCCTGTGTCAGACAGGAAGATCTGCCTGTCCGGGTAGCCCTTCTGCCACTGGTCGATTCCCTGGGCTCTTAAAAAGTCTGAAGCGCAACCTGCAATCTCGGTGATCTTTTCTATGTCTTCTGGGGTGGAATGTCTGAATATGGTCATTTGTATATCCTCCGGTCTTTTTTACGATCTGTATTGATGATAACATATCCTGCATTTTTTTTCATTAGGTCAGACCCGGAAAAAGAGCTGATTAGCTTTCTTATTTACGGGAAAACTGCTATAATATATGTTCAGATATAAAGAGAATAAAAAAGAAATGAGGATAGATAGTATGGAGATCAATAACTGCAAAGCCTATGAACTGATCCGCCGGGAGGAACTGGGCGGGATCAAATCGACAGGTTACCTTTTGAAACACAGGAAGAGCGGTGCCAGAGTGGTCCTCATTGAAAATGATGACGACAATAAAGTGTTCAGCATCGCTTTTCGTACGCCGCCCGCAGACAGCACAGGTGTGCCCCATATTATGGAACATTCGGTTTTGTGCGGATCAAAGCATTTTCCGGCCAAAGATCCTTTTGTGGAGCTGGTGAAGGGTTCCCTGAATACCTTCTTAAATGCTATGACCTACCCGGACAAGACGGTCTATCCTGTGGCCAGCTGCAATGACCGGGATTTCCAGAACCTGATGCATGTGTACATGGACGCTGTGCTGTATCCCAATATTTACGAGCACGATGAGATCTTCCGCCAGGAGGGGTGGAGTTACCGTTTGGAGGAGAAGGACGGGAAACTGACCTACAACGGGGTCGTGTACAATGAGATGAAAGGTGCGTTTTCCTCTCCGGAGGGCGTGCTGGACAGAGTGGTGCTGAACACCCTCTTCCCGGATACGTCTTACGCAAATGAGTCCGGAGGTGATCCGGAGGTGATCCCGGAGCTGACCTACGAGCAGTTCCTTGACTTCCACCGGAGATACTATCATCCGTCCAACAGCTACATTTACCTCTATGGAGACATGGACATGGAGGAGAAACTGAACTGGCTGGATGAGGAATATCTGAGCGCCTATGAGAATGAGCCGGTGGACTCAGCCATCCGTCTGCAGAAGCCTTTTGACAGGATGGTGGAAAAGGAGATCCCCTACTCCATCGCAAGCGATGAGCCGGAGGAGGACAACACCTACCTCTCTTACAATAAAGTGATCGGCACCAGCCTGGACAAAGAGCTGTATCTGGCATTCCAGATCCTGGACTACGCGCTTCTGTCCGCGCCGGGCGCACCCCTGAAGAAAGCCCTGACAGATGCAGGCATCGGGAAGGATATTATAGGATCCTACGACAACGGCATTTACCAGCCCATCTTCTCTGTTGTTGCCAAAAATGCCAACGTGGAGCAGAAAGAGGAATTTATCCGCATCATCGAAGAGGTGCTGACAGATGCGGCGGACAAAGGTATAGACAAGAAAGCCCTGGAGGCGGGGATCAACTATCATGAGTTCCGATACAGGGAGGCGGACTTCGGTAGCTATCCCAAGGGACTTATGTATGGGCTGCAGATGATGGACAGCTGGCTCTACGATGAAAACGAGCCATTTATGCACATTGATGCCCTGGATACATTTGCGTACCTGAAAAGTCAGGTGGGAACAGGATACTATGAGGAGCTGATCCGGAAATACCTGCTGGACAACACTCACGGTGCCATTGTCGTGGTGAAGCCGGAGCGGGGCCGCACGGCCAGGATGGACAGGGAGCTGGAGGAGAAGCTGGAGGCCCTCAAGGACAGCCTCAGCGATGCCCGGAAAGAGCGCTTGGTGGAGCAGACCAAAGAGCTGGAGGACTACCAGTCCCAGCCCGACAGGCCGGAGGATATTGAGAAGATCCCCGTGCTGCAGAGGACGGATATTTCCCGGGAGATCGCGCCTATCATCAACGAGGAGATGACACTTGCCGGTGTGCCTGCTGTGTTCCACGAGACCTGGACCAACGGGATCGGCTATGTGGATCTCATGTTTGATCTTTCGGATGTGCCGGAGGAGATGCTGGGGTATGTGGGCATTCTTCAGTCTGTGCTGGGCATTATCGATACAGAAAATTATGAGTACGGGGAACTGTTCAATGAGATCAACAGCCACACTGGCGGCATCGGTACATCCCTGGAACTTTACAACGATGTGACTAAGGTGGAGGAGAAAGCTTTCCGTGCTACCTTTGAGATAAAGGCAAAGGCCATGTACGGTCAGATGCCTTTTGCCTTCCGGATGATGCGTGAGATCCTGACCGGGTCAAAACTGGAGGATACAAAGAGGATCAAGGAGATCCTGGATATGTTGAAATCCCGGCTTCTCATGCGGTTCCAGTCCTCGGGACACACCACTGCTGCCCTGCGGGCCCTGTCTTACGCCTCGCCCTCAGCGAAATTCAAGGACATGACCAACGGTATAGACTTTTACCAGTTTGTGGCAGACCTGTCAGAACACTTTGAGGAGAGAAAAGATGAGCTGACACAGGTGCTTGAAACACTGAGCCGGCAGATTTTCCGGGGGGACCATATGATGGTCAGTTTTACTGCTTCCCGGGACGGCCTGGATGGCCTGGAGGAGCTGGTAAAAGAGATAAAGGAAGGCCTCTTTGCAGACGGAGATCCGGGGACACCCTGCGTGATCCACTGCCAGAAGAAGAACGAGGGCTTCAAGACAGCTTCCAAGGTTCAGTACGTGGCCCGCACCGGTAATTTCATCGATCATGGGGCATCCTACACAGGTGCGCTGCAGATCCTGAAAGTGATCCTGAGCTACGATTACCTGTGGCAGAATATCCGCGTCAAGGGCGGAGCCTACGGCTGCATGAGCAGCTTTAACCGGATCGGTGAGGGATATCTTGTCTCCTACCGTGATCCTCATTTAAAGCGCACCATGGACGTGTACGAGGGTGTTGTGGACTACCTGAAGAACTTTACGGTCAGCGACCGGGATATGAACAAATATATCATCGGCACCATCAGCAATCTGGATCAGCCCATGACTCCTGCGTCTAAGGGAGACCGCTCCATGAATCTTTACATGAACCATGTCAGCGCGGAGATGATCCGCAGGGAGCGCGCCCAGGTGCTGGATGCTACCCAGGAAGATATCCGGGCTCTGGCAGGCGTTGTGGAGGCTATGCTGGCGGCGGACCAGATCTGCGTCATCGGAAGCGAGGAGAAGATCGAGGAAAACCGGGATATGTTTGATAATGTGACAAACTTTTAACAGGGGACGTAACACTTTTTAAAAGTGTTACGTCCGGATTTATACTAACTGGTGTGTAATTGTGTACCAACCCCTGTGAAATATAATAAAAAGGAGTAAATATGACAGATAATTTTAAATCAGGTTTTGCGACCCTCATAGGCCGCCCAAACGTTGGAAAATCAACGCTTATGAACTATCTGATCGGCCAGAAGATCGCTATAACATCCAACAAACCCCAGACCACAAGGAACAGGATCCAGACTGTGCTGACCACAGAAGAGGGACAGATCATTTTTGTGGACACTCCGGGCATACATAAAGCGAAAAACAAGCTGGGCGAATATATGGTCAATATTGCCGAGCGGACCCTCAATGAGGTAGATGTGGTGCTCTGGCTTGTAGAGCCAACCACCTTTATCGGGGCGGGTGAGAGGCATATTGCCGATCAGCTCCAGAAAGTGAAGACGCCGGTGATCCTTGTGATCAATAAGGTGGACATGGTGAAGAAGGAGGAAGTGCTCCCGGCCATTGCTGCTTATAAGGATCTCTACGATTTTGCAGAGATCGTGCCTGTGTCTGCCAGGAGCGGGGAGAATACAGATGAGCTCCTGAAGGTGATCATGAAATATCTGCCTTACGGACCGCAGTTTTATGATGAGGACACCATCACAGACCAGCCGGAACGTCAGATCGTGGCGGAACTGATCCGTGAGAAAGCCCTGCACTGTCTGAATGAAGAGATCCCCCACGGCATCGCTGTGACGATCGAGAGCATGAAGCGCAATAAAAAAGTCATGCACATTGATGCGACGATTATCTGCGAGCGGGACAGCCACAAGGGAATCATTATTGGGAAACAAGGAAATATGTTGAAAAAAATCGGCAGTACAGCCCGGTACGAGATTGAAAAAATGCTGGGATGCCAGGTAAATCTGAAGCTTTGGGTCAAAGTGAAAAAGGACTGGAGAGACAGTGAATACCTGATGAAAAATTTTGGATATCGGGAAGATGAATAAAAAGAACCGTCCACAGGAGATGCTAACCTCATGAATATTGGAACCAACAATAGGATGAGGTGAAAAGATGGAAGAACACTGGGACAAGTTTATGCATTCGGGAGCTATTTCAGACTATCTCGAGTACAAAGGAATAGAGATGTGCATGGCTATCATGCGGAAATATGAAGAGCCGGGAGACGGGACAGGAGAGGAAGACAGTGGAGCAGATAATGTTGACAGGAATGGTCCTTTTGACCACTCCTATCGGTGAATATGACAAGCGAGTTGTGCTGCTTACAAAAGAGCGGGGCAAAGTCGCCGCATTCGCCAGGGGGGCGCGCAGACCCAACAGCCCCCTGGCCGGGGCGACAGAGCCCTTCTCTTTTGGCAGTTTTTCCCTGTATGAGGGGCGCACTTCCTACACGCTGATATCGGCTTCTATATCAAATTATTTTGCAGAGCTGAGGATGGACGTGGAGGGTGCTTTCTACGGATTTTATTTTATGGATATTGCCAATTATTATGCCCGGGAGGCAAATGATGAGACAGAGCTTCTGAAGCTTCTCTATCAGACGCTGCGAGCTCTTGTGAAAAAGTCTATTCCGGATAAACTGATCCGCTACATATACGAACTGAAAGCTATTACTATAAATGGTGAGGGGCCGGATGTGTTCCACTGTGTGATCTGCCGCCGGGAGACGACAGGAAGTTTTTTCAGCCCTCTCAAGGGAGGACTTGTCTGCGACGGGTGCCGGCCCCAGGGGGCAGACTGCCTGCCGCTGGATCCCTCCACGCTCTATACGATGCAGTACATTGAAACATCCAGCATTGAAAAGCTGTATACCTTTACCGTTTCTGAGAAAGTGCTGGGCGAGCTGGAGATGATCATGAAAAGGTACATGGAGATCTACGTGGACCGGCATTTTAAGTCTCTGGATATTCTGGAGCAGATGATCAGGGCTTGAAAACTGCAGTGCTTAACGGTATAATATTGACATTATCCAATATTTATAAAGGAGAGAAAGAGAAATGGTTGAGAAGACAATGGACAAAATCGTGGCCCTTGCAAAATCCAGAGGTTTTGTCTATCCGGGGTCTGAGATTTACGGTGGTCTTGCGAATACATGGGACTATGGAAATCTTGGCGTGGAACTGAAGAACAATGTAAAAAAAGCCTGGTGGCAGAAATTTGTCCAGGAAAATCCATACAATGTAGGTGTGGACTGTGCCATCCTGATGAATCCGCAGACATGGGTGGCATCCGGGCATCTGGGCGGTTTCAGCGACCCTCTGATGGATTGTAAGGAGTGCCATGAAAGATTCCGTGCGGACAAAATGATCGAGGATTATGCCCAGGAGAACGGCATTGACATCGGGCCCACCATTGACGGCTGGAGCCATGAGCAGATGGAAGCCTTTATTGAGGAACATAACATCCCCTGTCCTACGTGCGGTAAACACAATTTCACAGAGATCCGGGAATTCAACCTTATGTTCAAGACATTCCAGGGCGTAACGGAAGATGCAAAGAATACTGTTTATCTGCGCCCGGAGACAGCCCAGGGCATCTTTGTGAACTTCAAAAACGTGCAGCGTACATCCAGAAAGAAAATTCCGTTCGGTATCTGCCAGATCGGAAAATCTTTCAGAAATGAGATCACACCGGGTAACTTTATTTTCCGTACCAGAGAGTTTGAGCAGATGGAGCTGGAATTCTTCTGCGAGCCGGGAACGGATCTTGAGTGGCATGCATACTGGAAGAAGTACTGCCTTGACTGGCTGAAGACACTGGGAATCAAAGAAGAAGAGATGCGCGCAAGAGATCATTCTCCGGAAGAGCTCTGCTTCTACAGCCGTGCTACCACAGATGTGGAATTCCTCTTCCCATTCGGCTGGGGCGAGCTGTGGGGTATTGCTGACAGGACAGACTATGACTTAAGCCAGCACCAGGAAGTGTCCAAGCAGGATCTGACCTATTTTGACGATGAGAAAAAGGAAAAATATATCCCCTATGTTATTGAGCCTTCACTGGGGGCTGACCGTATGGTTCTGGCGTTCCTTTGCAGCGCTTACGATGAGGAGGAGCTGGAAGGCGGAGATGTGCGTACGGTCCTTCATTTCCATCCGGCCATTGCTCCTGTGAAGATCGGCGTGCTTCCGCTCTCTAAAAAACTGAGCGAGGGCGCCACAAAGATTTATACACAGCTCTGCAAAAAATATAACTGCGAATTTGATGAGAGAGGAAATATCGGAAAGCGTTACCGCCGTCAGGATGAGATCGGCACACCTTTCTGCGTGACCTACGATTTCGAGTCAGAAGAAGACGGTGCAGTGACTGTCCGTGACAGAGACACCATGGAGCAGGAGAGAGTAAAGATCGAGGATCTGGAGAAATATTTCGAAAAGAAGTTTGAATGGTAAGACAGCAGCAGAAAGCAAAAAAAGTTGATAAGAAAAGGAGTGTTGCAAAATAGATGAGTCATTCATCTATGGAGCAATGCTCCTTTTCTTATCAACTGGTTTTTCCATTCAATTTGGAAAGCTTGGTCCCTGATGATGGTCCTGTCCGGCTGCTGGCAGGAAGAACCCCTTTCGTATCTTTTCTGAACCAGGAGAATATCCACAAAACAAAGCGATACTCTCCTGATTTTTCATAAACGGAGCGAGAATGCCGCCCGATCCTCTAATCTGATGATCGGGCGGCATTCTATTTTACTTGCCGTATATTTACTTGTCTGTATTATCTTATTTGTTCTTAGGAACTGTGAAGCGAGCTTCCTGCTTCCCAACGTAATTCTCGGGGTGAAGACGTCTGTCACGGAACTCCGCACAGGCTGTGTAGAGAACATCTGTGGAAGAGTTGATACCTGTCTCGCAGGAATCCTGGATTACGCCGATGATGAAGCCTACGCCGACAACCTGCATAGCGATGTCGTTCGGGATGCCGAAGAGGCTGCAGGCGAGCGGGATCAGCAGAAGGGAACCGCCGGCCACGCCGGATGCTCCGGCTGCACTTGCTGCCGCCAGTACGCACATGATCAGAGCGGATCCGAAGGATACCTGGATATCCAGTGTTGTCGCTGCTGCCAGCGCCATGGTGGAGATCGTGATAGCGGCTCCGGCCATGTTGACTGTGGATCCCAGCGGGATGGAGATGGAATATGTATCCTCATCCAGGTTCAGCTTCTTACAGAGCTCCATGTTGACCGGGATATTGGCGGCAGAGCTTCTTGTGAAGAACGCCGTGATAAAGCTCTCTTTTAAGCAGGTGAACACGAGCGGATACGGATTTTTGCGCACACATACAAATGTAACAAGCGGGTTGATAACAAAAGCGACAACCGCCATACTGCCAACCAGGACAGCGATCAGCTTTCCGTACTCTACAAGTGCACTAAGTCCCTGCTCGGAGATGGTGCCGAAGATCAGGCCCATGATACCGAAGGGAGCACAGCTGATAACCCACTGCACGGCAACGGAAACGGCGTCGGAGATATCCTCCAGGGCTTTCTTCGTGCCGGGGCCGGCCTTCTTGAGGGCTACGCCGAAGATGATGGCCCATGCCAGGATGCCGATGTAGTTGGCGTTCACGATGGCATTCACCGGATTGTCCACCAGGTTCATCAGAAGGTTGGTCAGCACTTCTACAACGCCGCTCGGGGGAGTCACATCACTTGTGGCAGTGCTCTCGGAGAAGGTTACGGTGACCGGGAAGATATAGTGTGCGATCACAGCTACCAGAGCGGCCAGAAGGTTGCCCAGGCAGTAGAGGATCACGATGGCCTTCATATTGGTCTTCTGTCCTTCGCCCATGTGGCACAGTGCACTCATGACCAGGAAGAATACCAGGACGGGTGCAACGCCGCGGAGCGCCCCAACGAACAGATCTCCGAGAATGGAAATGCCGGTTGCCTGCGGAACAGCAAGCCCCAGGATGATACCGATGATCAATCCGCAGATGATACGCGTTACAAGACTGATGCTGTTCCATTTTTTGATTAGATTTTTCATACTTTTTTTCGCAGATATGTTTGGATCTGCTTCTCCTCTCTTTCTCTCATTATTTCAGTTAGGTTTTCCGTTACCTGATAGATTCTATTATTGCACAAATCATAGAATAATGCCATAGAAAAATTCAAAAAATACGATATTTTTCACAAAAACTGTTATAAAAATAACAAATGTAAGCGACATTTTGCATAAAAAAATATCAATAATGAATTGTAGTAAAAGAAGTCTGGTGTTATAATAAATCCAGACTAAATATCTGCCGGAAAAGACAGACACAAGGAAAAATGGAGGTATGTATATCATGGGAGAACAAATGAATGATGGAATGATGTGGGCGCTTGTTAAAGAGAAGCCGGAAGAGGGACTCTGGATGAAGCGAGTCCCCATACCGGAGGTAGGACCGAATGATGTGAAGATTAAGATCCACAAGACAGCAATCTGCGGGACAGACGTACATATCTGGCAGTGGAATGACTGGGCACAGCATACGATTCCTATTGGCCTTACGGCCGGCCACGAGTATGTTGGGGAAGTCGTGGAGACAGGAGAAGGCGTTCGCGGATTTAACATCGGTGACCTGGTATCCGGGGAAGGACATATTACATGTGGCAAATGCCGCAACTGTCTGGAAGGACATAAGGAAAACTGCAAGGATGCCAAGGGCGTGGGTGTAAATCGCAACGGAGCGTTTGCGGAGTATCTGGTCATCCCGGCTTCTAACGTATGGCCCTGCAATCCTAATATACCGGAAGAGATGTACGCGATTTTTGATCCTTTTGGAAATGCAACTCACACAGCTCTTTCTTATGATGTATTGGGCGAGGATGTGCTTGTGGCAGGCGCAGGTCCTATCGGCATCATGGCAGCAGCTATCGTAAAATTTGCGGGTGCAAGACACGTGGTGGTGACAGATTTCAACGAGTACCGTCTCGACCTGGCAAAGAAGCTGGGTGCTACCAGAGTAGTTAATCTGGGCAAAGAAAAGCTTCCGGATGTTATGAAAGAAATCGGAATGACAGAGGGCTTTGACGTTGGTCTTGAGATGTCCGGTTCCCAGGCAGCGCTCCACGATATGATCCATAATATGAAGCACGGCGGTAAGATCGCACTTCTCGGCCTGCAGAGGACAGATGCTAAGGTGGATCTGGAGACGGTGATCTTTAACGGACTGAATCTGCGCGGTATTTATGGAAGAAAGGTATGGGATACATGGTATAAGATGTCCACTATGCTTCAGGCTGGTCTGGATATCAGCGGCATTATTACTCACCATTTCGACATCAAAGATTACCGCAAGGGATTTGAGGCAATGATTTCCGGAGAGTCCGGCAAGGTGATCCTGGACTGGGCCCATGTAAATGACTGATCTGACATCTGAATGTGATTGCATTATAATTAGGAAAGTACATTAACAATAAGGTAAAGGAGCGAAAAAAGAAAATGGCACGTAAAGACGATATTTTAAGCATTTATGCAAAAGAAGTGGAGGGGATCAAGGAAGCAGGATTGTTTAAAGGCGAGGCGCCTTTCGTTTCTCCTCAGGGAGCGAGAGTGACCATGGAAGATGGAAGAGAACTTCTCTGCATGTGTGCAAATAACTACCTGGGATTGGGAGACAGCCCGAGGCTGATCGAGGCTGCCAAGAAAACATATGACGAAAAAGGATTTGGCGTGGCATCCGTGCGATTCATCTGTGGAACACAGGATATCCACAAGAAGCTGGAGAAGACTATCTCCGATTTCCTTGGAACAGATGACACCATCTTGTATTCCTCCTGCTTTGACGCCAACGGCGGACTTTTCGAGACACTTCTGACAGCTGACGACGCAGTGATCAGCGATGAGCTGAACCATGCTTCCATCATTGACGGCGTGCGCCTGTGCAAGGCAAAGAGATACCGCTATAAAAACAACGACATGGAAGACCTGGAGGCTAAGCTGAAAGAGGCAGACGAGGCGGGAGCCAGGATCAAACTGATCGCTACAGACGGCGTGTTCTCCATGGATGGAATTATCTGTAACCTGAAAGGTATCTGCGATCTGGCAGACCAGTACAATGCACTGGTTATGGTGGATGACAGTCATGCAGTCGGATTTGTCGGAAAGACAGGCCGGGGAACTCCCGAGTACTGTGGCGTGCAGGGCCGTGTGGACATTATCACAGGTACTCTTGGAAAAGCACTCGGTGGTGCGTCAGGCGGATACACATCCGGCCGCAAAGAGATCATTGACCTTCTCCGCCAGAGAAGCCGTCCGTACCTGTTCTCCAACTCCCTTGCTCCCGCTATTGCAGGCGCCAGTATTGAGATGTTCAAGATGCTGGATGAGAGCACAGAACTTCGGGATCATCTGGAAGAAGTGACAGCTTACTACAGAAAACTTCTTGTGGACAACGGCTTTGACGTGATCCCTGGCACACATCCCTGCGTACCGGTTATGCTGTACGATGAGAAGACAGCAGCAGAATTCGCAAAACGTATGGTGGACAAGGGCGTATATGTAGTTGCCTTCTCCTACCCGGTTGTACCGAAGGGCAAGGCAAGAATCCGTACCCAGGTGTGTGCAAGCCACACGAAAGAAGACATCGATTTCATCGTGAAATGCTTCATGGAAGTAAGAGACGAGATGGGATTGTAATATGTAGTTCCGTAATTCCGGACGTAATACTTTGCAAAAGTATTACGTCCGGAATTAAACTAACTGGTGTGTAATTGTGTGAAATGTCCCTGTGGCAAGTGAGAGGAGAGATATTTTGCCACAGAGAAAAAGACAGGAGAGTAGTACCGGCATATACCACGTTGTTGGAAAAGGAATAGCCCGGGAAAATAATTTTAATCAGACAAGAGAAAAGAAATATTTCCAGAAAATTATCAGAAAATATCAGAGCAAATATGCAGTAAAAATCTATGCCTACTGTATCATGTCGAATCATGTGCATATTATGATTGGGGCAGAGCTTCAGGTTTTATCTTTGTTCATGGCCAGGATCCTGGCAGAATACGCATTTTATTATAATTATAAACATAACCGTAATGGGCATGTGTTTCAGAATCGTTTTACAAGTGAATGTATTGAGACAGAATCTTATTTCTGGAATTGTCTTCGCTATATTCATATGAATCCGGTAAAAGCCGGAATGGTGGTGCATGCAGGAGATTACCGCTTCAGCAGTATGAAAGAGTTCTTTTCTGGGAAAGATCCGCTGATACATCCAGACAGTATACAACTAGTAAAACAGAGATTTTGTGATCGGATGTCTTTTGATGATTTCCATGGAAAGAGGAAGTACGAAATTTTCCAGGATATCTATGAGGAAATGGAACAGCAGAGGATTGAGATTGCAGAAAGAATCGCAAGAGAAATGTATGCGCAGGCAAGGATGAATTATCTTAGCCAGGTGTTTGAAGAAAAAGAATATCGGGAAGAATATATGGAAAGGATTCAACAAACACTGCATGTATCACAGCGCAAATCTAAACTTCTATATTCAAAAGTAAGAAATCAGGTAAAAAACAACTGACACAATTACACGGGGAATATTTCATAAAAGCACACCAGTTAGTTTAATTCCGGACGTAATACTTTTTAAAAGGGTTACGTCCCCAATCAAATATGTTATACTATACCCATCATCATAAAGGAGGACTACAGATATGGAAAGAACAAATGCATGGCTTACCTACTCCGAAGGGGAGCTCGGCGAGCTGGAGCGCATCAGCAGTTTATACAAAGCATGCCTGGACGAGGGCAAGACGGAGCGGGAGTGTGTAAAGGCCGCTGTCCGCATTGCCGCGGAACACGGCTATCGTGATCTGAAGGAAGTGATCACATCCGGCGGCAGCCTTTCAGCAGGAGACAAAGTTTACGCAGTGTGCATGGAAAAAAGCGTTATCCTTTTCCACATTGGTGAAAATCCACTGGAGGAGGGTATGAATATTCTGGGCGCCCACATTGACTCACCCCGCATTGATGTAAAGCAGAATCCTCTCTATGAAAATGAGGAACTTGCCTATCTGGATACTCATTATTACGGCGGCATCAAAAAGTACCAGTGGGTGACCCTGCCTCTGGCGCTTCATGGTGTGGTTGTGAAAAAAGACGGGACAACCGTGGATATCTGCATAGGAGAAAAGGAGGAGGATCCGGTCTTTGCAGTGACAGACCTCCTTGTGCACCTGGCAGGAAAGCAGCTGGAGAAAAAGGCGAATATTGTCATTGAGGGAGAAAAGCTGGATCTTCTGGTGGGAAGCAGACCACTTAAAAAAGAGGAAGAAGACGCCCAGGACAAAGCAGAAAAAGAAGCAGTAAAAAAACAGATCCTGCAGCTTCTTAAAGAAACGTACCAGATTGAGGAAGAAGATTTCTTTTCCGCTGAGCTGGAAATCGTTCCCGCGGGAAAGGCCAGGGACTGCGGACTTGACCGCAGCATGATCATGGCCTACGGACAGGACGACAGAGTCTGCGCATTCACATCCCTGTTTGCCATGATGGACACGGCTGATCTGAAAAAGACCGCCTGCTGTATCCTGGTAGACAAGGAAGAGATCGGCAGCGTAGGCGCCACAGGCATGCATTCCCGGTTCTTTGAAAATACAGTGGCTGAGGTGATGGCGCTTAAAGAGGGAGAGTCAGAGCTGAAGCTGCGCCGGGCCCTGCAGAATTCCAAAATGCTTTCTTCTGATGTGAGCGCTGCCTACGATCCCATGTACGCGGAAGTGTTTGAGAAGAGGAGCTCCGCCTTTTTTGCCAAGGGCCTGGTGTTCAACAAATTCACAGGCAGCAGGGGAAAAAGCGGATCCAATGATGCCAATGCCGAGTACCTTGCACAGATCCGCCGCGCCATGGATGAGCAGAATGTGGCTTACCAGTTCGCGGAGCTTGGAAAAGTAGACGCAGGCGGTGGCGGAACTATTGCCTACATCATGGCAAATTATGGGATGGAAGTCATTGACAGCGGCGTGGCTGTGCTGTGCATGCACGCTCCCTGGGAGATCACAAGCAAGGCGGATGTGTACGAGGCATACAAGGGGTACAAGGCGTTTATCCGAGAGATGTAAATCTTTGGTTTTCAAGGGTTTTATGGCAAAAAAGAGCGGCCGGCATATTATTTTACAACTTACTGGTTAAGGACTTGACGAACCATGGCAAAAACAGTAAAATATTATGTGCAAATTACTAGATATTACTAGAAAGAAAAATTTTTAGGAGGTCATTGGAACATGGCAACAAAATGGGTTTATATGTTCACAGAAGGTAACGCAACCATGAGAAACCTTCTCGGCGGCAAAGGCGCCAACCTCGCAGAGATGACAGGCCTGGGACTCCCGGTACCGCAGGGATTCACTGTTACTACAGAGGCTTGTACACAGTACTATGAGGATGGCAGAAAGATCAACGACGAGATCATGGGTCAGATCATGGACGCTATGGCTAAGCTGGAAGAGATCACAGGAAAGAAATTCGGAGACAAAGAGAATCCGCTTCTCGTTTCCGTACGTTCCGGTGCAAGAGCTTCCATGCCTGGTATGATGGACACAATCCTGAACCTGGGATTAAATGAGGAAGTTGTTGAGACTCTGGCAGAAGCTTCCGGTAACCCGCGCTGGGCTTGGGACTGCTACAGAAGATTCATCCAGATGTACTCTGACGTAGTTATGGAAGTTGGTAAGAAATACTTTGAAGAGCTTATCGACAAGATGAAAGAAGAGAAAGGTGTTACACAGGATGTTGATCTGACAGCAGAGGATCTGAAGACTCTTGCAGGACAGTTCAAAGCTGAGTACAAAGAGAAGATCGGTTCAGACTTCCCGTCTGACGCTAAAGAGCAGTTAATGGGAGCTGTTAAAGCCGTGTTCCGTTCATGGGACAACCCGAGAGCAAATGTATACCGTCGTGACAACGACATCCCGTATTCATGGGGAACAGCTGTCAACGTACAGATGATGGCATTTGGTAACATGGGTGATGACTGTGGTACAGGTGTTGCGTTCACACGTGATCCAGCTACAGGAGAAAACGGACTCTTCGGTGAGTTCCTTACAAACGCACAGGGCGAGGACGTTGTTGCTGGTGTCCGCACACCTATGCACATTTCCGAGATGGAAGACAAATTCCCGGAGGCATTTGCTCAGTTCAAGAGCGTATGCAAGACTCTGGAGACACACTACAGAGATATGCAGGACATGGAGTTTACTGTAGAGCACGGCAAACTGTACATGCTGCAGACACGTAACGGTAAGAGAACAGCTCAGGCTGCGCTGAAGATCGCATGCGATCTGGTTGACGAGGGAATGAGAACAGAGGAAGAAGCTGTTGCAATGATCGATCCCCGTAACCTGGATACACTGCTTCATCCGCAGTTTGACACTGCTGCACTGAAGGCTGCTACTCCTATGGGCAAAGGTCTTGGAGCTTCTCCTGGAGCTGCCTGCGGTAAGGTTGTCTTCACAGCTGATGACGCTGTAGAGTGGGCTGCAAGAGGCGAGAAGGTTATCCTTGTTCGTCTTGAGACATCACCTGAGGATATCACAGGTATGAAGTCTGCTCAGGGTATCCTGACAGTCCGCGGCGGTATGACATCTCACGCAGCCGTTGTTGCTCGTGGTATGGGCGAGTGCTGTGTATCCGGATGTGGCGACATCATCATGGATGAGGCTAACAAGAAATTTACACTTGGCGGAAAAGAGTTCCACGAGGGAGATGCTATCTCTATCGATGGTTCCACAGGTAACATCTACGACGGTATCATCCCGACAGTAGACGCTACAATCGCTGGTGAGTTCGGACGTATCATGGACTGGGCTGACAAATACAGAACAATGAAAGTCCGCACAAACGCAGATACACCTGAAGACGCAAGAAAAGCTGCTGAGCTTGGCGCTGAGGGTATCGGACTTTGCCGTACAGAGCATATGTTCTTCGGCGAGGGAAGAATTGACGCATTCCGTGAGATGATCTGTGCTGAGACAGAGGAAGAGAGAGAGAAAGCTCTTGAGAAAGTTCTTCCGTATCAGCAGAGCGACTTTGAGAAGCTGTATGAGGCTCTGGAAGGCAACCCGGTAACAATCCGTTTCCTTGACCCGCCGCTTCATGAGTTCGTTCCGACAGAGGAAGAGGACATCAAGAAACTGGCAGAGGCTCAGGGCAAGACTGTTGAGAGAATTAAAGAGATCATCGACAGCCTCCATGAGTTCAACCCGATGATGGGTCACCGTGGATGCCGTCTGGCTGTAACATATCCTGAGATCGCAAAGATGCAGACAAAGGCTGTTATCCGCGCGGCTATCAACGTACAGAAAGCTCATCCGGGCTGGAAAGTTCAGCCGGAGATCATGATCCCGCTTGTTGGCGATATCAAAGAGCTGAAATACGTGAAGAAATTCGTTGTTGAGACAGCTGACGCTGAGATCGCTGCTGCAGGAAGCGACCTTGAGTACGAAGTTGGTACAATGATCGAGATCCCGAGAGCTGCCCTTACAGCTGACGAGATCGCTGCAGAGGCTGACTTCTTCTGCTTCGGCACAAACGACCTGACACAGATGACATACGGCTTCTCCCGTGACGATGCAGGTAAGTTCCTTGACGCTTACTATGATGCTAAGATCTTTGAGAACGATCCGTTCGCAAAACTGGATCAGGTTGGCGTTGGCAAGCTGATGAAGATGGCTATCGATCTTGGAAAACCGGTTAACTCCAAGCTCCACGTAGGTATCTGCGGCGAGCACGGTGGAGATCCGAGCTCTGTAGAGTTCTGCAACAAGCTTGGTCTTGACTATGTATCCTGCTCACCGTTCCGTGTACCGATCGCTCGTCTGGCTGCTGCACAGGCTGCAATCGCACAGAAGAAAAACTAATCACAGCAGAATATAGCGTGGTATATATAAATCCCGCCTCAGAAATGAGGCGGAATTTTTGTATGGCGCCATTAATTATATTGGCGCGGACAGGGCGTCCAGTATGTCCGGTATGCTGCGGGAGGCGCAGGGGATCTGCAGGTCCGGCTCTCTGATGTCCCAGAGATAGTGGGCATCTGAACTTGAGAGGATGCGGCAGCTCTCCAGATAGGGGTGGTCTCTCCTTAGCTGATGCAGCTTTGTAAGATCACGGATTTCCGCGCAACGGAAAGTGCTCTCCGGGGGGATAAAGCCCAGGTTGGATAACAGGCTGGTGGAAGATTTATCCAGATGAGCCGGAAAGCAGATGCCGTGGAATCCTGCCACGAGAGCCTCTGTCCGGTAGAAGGGGATGTCTGTAGCATTGATCAGGAGTTTCTCTAAGGTGCCTGTGATCTGATCCTTCTCATCCAGGATCAGCTGTTCACCGAAAATGTCCGGACGGTTTTTTACAGGAAGGAGATGTGCATACACATAGCTGTCAAAATCCATGGCTGCCTCCAGAGAGGGAAAGAGGCAGACCACATGAACCTCCTCGGAGGTGGTCAGCTCCATGCCCGGGATTAAGGTAATACCCAGATCCTCGGCGTGCCTCATGGCGGCGGGACAGTTCCTGCAGGAATTGTGGTCTGTGAGGGCGATCACATCCAGCCCCTTCACGGCAGCCATGCCGGCGATGTTGGCCGGCGTCATATCTCCGTCGCCGCAGGGGGAGAGGCAGGAGTGGATGTGAAGATCGTAGAAGAGCATGTTCACAGGAGAGCATGCACCGCCAGGGCTGCCTCAAAGACGGGCAGCTCGGTGTAAAATACGGTGATCTCCTCTTTTTTTGCGCAGTCCAGATCTCCCGGTGCGAAGGCAGCCCCCTCTGCCAGGATCACACAGGAGACATCCGCCAGGGAGGCGACGGCCAGCGTGTTACGGTTTCCCATGACCGTGACCCAGGCACTGTCTCCGGGAGCCTTCCCCATGGCGATACTGAGAAGATCGCAGCAGAACACTTTTGTGATGTCCCGGTCAGTCTTTCCTGCATTCTTCAGCTCAAAACAATTTTTTTCAATAAGATTCTGTACAGAAGCCATCAGTCACACATCCTTTCTGCGCAGTTCCAGAGCCAGTTTCCCGATGGAGTGCTGCAGGTTCTGCAGATCCTCGGGGCCAATGCGGCCGGAGGCCTCCATCTCGGTAGTCATGTAGGACAGATCTCCGGAGAGGCTCTGGATAAATGCAATAAATTCATAGATACAGTCATTTCTCGAGGCTTCTCCTCTGACAATGTCCTCTGCCAGGGCCCGGCAGGTGGGAGCGCCGCAGGAGCCGCAGTCCAGGCCGGGGAGCTGCTCGGTCAGGTCCTCCACCATGCCCATCATCTCAAAGCCTTCGCGGAAATTGCTTCCAAGGCGGAAGACCGGCTCGTACTCCACATACTCCTCCCAGAGGTAGTCCACATCCGGGCAGGATTCCATATGGGTGCCGGAGACAGGCAGATACCGGTGGAGCCGCTTTGTCTTGGCGGTGGCCACGTAGGGATTTTCCACGGTCAGAGGACCGCCCACGCATCCTCCGTTGCAGGCGTTCAGCTCCACAAAGAGAAGACCGTGGAACTTCTCGTCCTCCAGATCGCTGAGCACCCGCAGTACGTTCATGATGCCGTCAGCTGCCAGGTAATTGTCTGTGATCAGCCCGGCCGCCTCACCGCCGCTGTTGCTCCAGCCGATGCCGATGCGGCCGGAGGTGGAGAGGGGGCGCAGCTTCGACTCATCGTGGGTCATGTGGGAGAGGAGCACAGGATACACATCTTTGATGGCAAGTACCTTGTCGATCTGGCTTTTCTCAATACCAAGAGGAGCCTTGGCGTAGGTGACCTTGGAGGGGCAGGGGGATATGAAGAAGATTCCGATGTCCGAGGAGGGAAGTCCTGTCTTTTCCATAGCCAGTTTTCTGGCGATCTGTGCCGCGATCTCCACCGGGGGCCGGATGGGCAAAAGCCGGGGGATCAGAGTGGGAAAGCGGACCCGGATGATGCGCACAATGGTGGGGCAGGCGCTGCTGATGAAAGGCGCCTCATCCCGGTGCTCTTCTATGTAGGAGCGGGTCATCTCCGACACCAGTTCCGCTGCGGCGCTGACCTCAAAGACATCGTCAAAGCCCATGGAGAGGAGGGCGTTGAGAACAATGTCCACGTTGGTCAGATTGTTGAATTGGGCGTAGAGGGAGGGGGCGGGAAGAGCCACCGTGTATTTATAATTACGCATCTCATCCAGTGAGTCCGACTCCGCGATCTTGGCGTGGTGGGGACAGTACCGGATACAGCGGCCGCAGTCCACGCAGAACTGGGGCTTGATGGAAGCCTTTCCGCCGTGTACCCGGATGGCCTGGGTAGGGCAGTATTTGATGCAGTTGATGCAGCCTGTGCAGGCATCTTTATCCAGTTTGACAGAATGTATGAATTTATCCAAAAGATGTCCTCCTTTACAGGGCAGATCCGCCTACAGGTGTATGTCCATGGTCACTGTGGTCCCAACACTCACCTCAGTGTCGATCTGCATATTGTCTGAAAATTTTTTCATGTTGGGCAGACCCATACCGGCGCCAAAGCCCAGGGAGCGCACCTCCTCAGGGGCGGTGGAGTAGCCCTGCTGCATGGCTTTTTCCACGTCCGGGATGCCGGGGCCTGTGTCCGCCAGTATGAGCCGGATGTTGTCGTCAGAGACCAGGACTTTAATGCTGCCTCCGTCTGCATGGATGACCATATTGATCTCTCCTTCGTACATGGCGATGGCGACCCGGCGGATGACGCCGCTGTCCACGCCCATCATCTTGAGTTTGTTCTTTACATCGCTGCTGGCTTCGCCGGCGCGGGTGAAATCATCGCCGGAAACCTGGTATTCGAATGTCAGGCATTCGCTCATGTCTGTTTACCTCCTTGATGCCGGCATGACCGGCATTACAGCCCGCTGCTGTACAGAATGCCGCAGGTTGTATACATTCCTTTCTCCGTGTGCAGAACGCACATATCCTTTGCCCTTGCCAGATTCAGGATCTCGCTGTCCAGGGGCTTGCCCCGTACAAAAACAATACAGGAAACATCCAGCATTTCGGCAGTCCGGATGACCTGTGGGTTGCACAGACCTGTGAGAAGGATACAGTGGGGATTGGCAAAAGCCAGCACATCGCTCATCATATCCGAGGCAAAAGCCTCTGCCACATCCTGATCCAGCATCTGTTCGCCGGACAGGATCTGTGCATCCAGAAGGGTTTTGATTTCTCTGATTAACATGGAAACCTCCTGTAAAAATACTGTAAAAACACAGAAAAGATATTTAAATAAGAAACAATAATTATAAAGAGAGTATAACATCAGAAAATATCCAAATCAAGGCAAATTGTATAAAATAGATAAAAATAAAAACACATTATTGTGCATTTTTTAACATATACTGTGAAAAAATAAACATTGAAAAAGGTATAATCACTAAAAAACAGGATAAAAAATTGTAGATATTTAGAAAAGTCTATGATAGAATGAGTAAAGAGTGAAATGCAACGCAATTTTCAGACAAAAAATGAACAAGGAGGTTTACAGATGGGTTCTACGAAGTCGACCGTTCCATTCCGTGGAACGAAAGAGCAGGAAGAGGCGCTGCTTGCTGTCATCCGCGGCATGAAGGATGAAAAGGGCGCCCTCATGCCGATTCTGCAGAAGGCTCAGGAGATATACGGCTATCTTCCCATAGAGGTGCAGAAGATTATTTCCAATGAGACAGGGATTCCCCTGGAAAAAATTTACGGAGTTGTGACATTTTATTCACAGTTTACCTTGAGTCCCAAGGGCAGATATCAGATTTCTGTCTGTCTTGGCACGGCATGCTATGTGAAAGGATCCGGCGACATCTACAACAAGCTGATGGAGAAGCTGGGGATTGTGGGCGGAGAGTGTACCCCCGACGGAAAATTTTCACTGGACGCATGCCGCTGTATCGGTGCCTGCGGCCTGGCTCCGGTCATGACTATCAACGATGAGGTCTACGGCAGGCTGAAGGTGGACGATATCGACGACATTCTGGCCAAATACGAATAG
Organism: Lachnoclostridium phocaeense; assembly: GCF_959599685.1. NCBI lineage: Bacteria > Bacillati > Bacillota > Clostridia > Lachnospirales > Lachnospiraceae > Lachnoclostridium > Lachnoclostridium phocaeense. The sequence continues at coordinate 183,652 of NZ_CAUGIN010000001.1, read as the reverse complement.
CCATGCTGCCGGAGATATCCCTTCATATCCTGGACGTGGCAGAGAATTCTGTCCGGGCAGGCGCGACTCTGGTAAGGATCGAAGTGCTGGCTGACACGGCTGAAAATACCCTCTCCGTTACGATAGCGGACAACGGCTGCGGCATGTCAGAGGAACAGCTTGCAAAAGTGGAAGATCCCTTTTTTACCACCAGGAATACCCGGAAGGTGGGGCTTGGCATTCCCTTTTTCAAGCAGGCGGCCCTGGCCACGGGCGGAAGCTTTTCCATCCGGTCAAAGAAGGGGGAGGGGACAGTGACAAAGGCGGTGTTTGTCCTTGACAGCATCGACAGGATGCCCCTGGGAGATATGACAGCCACCATACATACACTTGTCACCTGCCATGAGGAGATGGATTTTTATTACAGATATGACTGTGACGGACGCGGGTTTGTGCTGGACACGCGGGAGATGAAGGAAATACTTGGAAATGTGCCGCCAGGACTGCCGGAGGTGTCCGGGTTCATAAAAGAATACCTGGAGATGAACCACAGAGAGGCGGACGGCGGAAACGTGTTATAAAACGGAAAGATTGGAGGAAGGATATGAAATCTCTTGAAGAATTACGTGCTATAAGAGAGACGATGCAGGGAAAAGTGGGCTTCCGCTCCGAGGATGCCACCCAGACAAGGGTTGTGGTGGGAATGGCCACATGCGGCATCGCCAGCGGCGCCCGCCCTGTACTTACAGCCCTTTCTGACGCTGTGCAGGAGGAGGGACTGAATAATATCAATGTCACCCAGACAGGCTGTATCGGCCTGTGCCAGTATGAGCCCATTGTGGAGGTCATGGAGCCGGGCAAAGAGAAAGTAACGTATGTAAAAATGACACCCGAGAAGGCGATGGAAGTGTTCCGCCTGCACTTAAAAGGCGGCCAGGTAGTGACAAAGTACACCCTCGCCGCAGAGAAGATCGGAAAAGAGTAGAAGGAGGTTGCAGTTATGTATCGTTCACATGTACTGGTCTGTGGAGGAACCGGATGTACCTCCTCGGGAAGCCAGAAGATCAGAGACAGACTGGAAGAAGAGATCAGAAAACAGGGACTGGAAAATGAAGTTGGCGTGGTAAAGACGGGCTGCTTCGGTCTGTGCGCCTTAGGTCCCATCATGATCGTGTACCCGGAAGGGGCCTTCTATTCCATGGTAAAAGAAGAGGATATCCCGGAAATCGTGTCCGAACACCTCTTAAAAGGAAGAGTGGTTAAGCGTCTCCTCTATGATGAGACAGTCAAAGGCGCGGAGGTGCTGCCGCTCCAGGAGACAAAATTCTACAAAAAGCAGCATCGTATCGCCCTGCGCAACTGCGGTGTCATCAACCCGGAAAATATTGAGGAGTACATCGGCACCGGCGGATACGAGGCCCTGGGCAAAGTGCTCACAGAGATGAAGCCTCAGGACGTGATCCAGATCCTTCTGGACAGCGGCCTTCGGGGAAGAGGAGGAGCCGGCTTCCCCACGGGACTGAAGTGGAAATTTGCCGCCGCAAACGAGGCGGACCAGAAATATGTCTGTTGTAACGCCGACGAGGGCGACCCGGGAGCATTCATGGACCGCTCCGTGCTGGAGGGTGATCCCCACGTGGTGCTGGAGGCCATGGCCATCGCAGGCTACGCCATCGGCGCCTCCCAGGGTTACATTTATGTCCGGGCAGAGTACCCCATTGCGGTAGAGAGACTGAACATTGCCATCGGACAGGCAAGAGAGTACGGACTTCTCGGCAAAGACATTTTCGGGACAGGATTTGATTTTGATATTGAACTGCGCCTGGGTGCGGGAGCCTTTGTCTGCGGCGAGGAGACAGCCCTTATGACATCCATCGAGGGCAACAGGGGCGAGCCCCGTCCCCGTCCGCCTTTCCCGGCGCTGAAAGGCCTGTTCCAGAAACCCACCATCTTAAATAATGTAGAGACGCTTGCAAATATCCCCCAGATCATCTTAAACGGACCGGAGTGGTTCGCCTCCATGGGAACCGAGAAGTCCAAGGGAACCAAGGTTTTCGCCCTGGGCGGAAAGGTAAACAACACAGGACTGGTGGAGATCCCCATGGGAACCACCCTCCGGGAGATCGTGGAGGAGATCGGCGGCGGCATCCCCAAGGGCAAGAAGTTCAAGGCAGCCCAGACCGGCGGCCCCTCCGGAGGCTGTATCCCGGCAGAGCACTTTGACGTGCCCATAGACTATGACAATCTGATCGCCATCGGCTCCATGATGGGATCCGGCGGACTCATCGTCATGGATGAGGATACTTGTATGGTGGACATCGCCAAGTTCTTCCTGGAGTTCACAGTAGATGAATCCTGCGGCAAATGTACACCCTGCCGGGTGGGCACAAGGAGGATGCTGGAGATCCTGGAGAAGATCACAAAGGGCCAGGGAACCATGGAGGACCTGGACCGTCTGGAGGAGCTGGCAGAGCATCTGAAATCAGGTTCCCTCTGTGCTCTGGGACAGACAGCGCCAAACCCGGTTCTGTCTACTTTGCGGTATTTCCGGGACGAGTACATTGCCCACATTGTGGATAAGAAATGTCCGGCGGGCGTGTGCAAGGACCTTCTGCAGTATCGGATCGATGCGGACAAGTGCCGCGGATGTACGCTCTGTGCCCGCACCTGCCCCAACGAGGCTATCGAGGGCAAGGTGAGAGAGCCTCACGTGATCAATCAGGACAAATGTGTAAAATGCGGCGCCTGCATGGAGAAATGCCGCTTTGGCGCAATCTACAAAGAATAATGGAGGATGGAGAATATGGAGAATATCAACTTAAAGATAAACGGTTTAGAAGTATCCGCTCCGGCTGGTTCCACCATTCTCGAAGCGGCGCACCTGGCGGGTATCAGGATCCCGACCCTGTGCTATTTAAAAGAAATCAATGAGATCGGCGCCTGCCGTATGTGCGTGGTGGAGGTCAAAGGAGCCAAAAACCTTGTGGCGGCCTGCGTCTATCCCATCAATGAAGGCATGGAAGTGTGGACCAACACGCCCAGACTGATCAAGTCCAGAAGGCGGACCCTGCAGCTTCTGCTTTCCAACCACGATAAAAAATGTCTCTCCTGCGTGCGCAGCGGCAACTGCGAACTGCAGCAGCTCTGCCGTGAGTACGGCGTGGACGATGAAGATTATTTCCAGGGAGAGTCCAACCACTATGAGCTGGACACTTCCGCGGCCCACATGATCCGGGACAACAATAAATGTATCCTCTGCCGCCGCTGCGTAGCTGTGTGCGAGAAGACCCAGGGCGTGGGCGTCATCGGGCCCAACAACAGAGGTTTTGCCACCTTTATCGGCTCAGCCTTTGACATGGGTCTTGGCCAGACCAGCTGCGTCTCCTGCGGACAGTGCATTGCCGTCTGTCCCACAGGCGCTCTCTACGAGAAGGACTACACAGACCAGATCCTGGAGGCCATCGCAGATCCGGACAAATACGTGGTGGTGCAGACAGCGCCGTCCGTCAGAGCCGGTCTTGGCGAGGAGTTCGGCTATCCCATGGGAACAGATGTAGAAGGAAAGATGGCGGCAGCCCTCAGAAGAATCGGATTTGACAAAGTGTTTGACACAGACTGGGCGGCGGATCTGACCATCATGGAGGAGGCCACAGAGCTCCTTGACAGGATCAAAAACGGCGGCGTGCTTCCTCTCATCACATCCTGCTCACCGGGCTGGATCAAGTACTGCGAGCACTATTTCCCGGATATGACAGAGAACCTGTCAAGCTGTAAGTCACCCCAGCAGATGTTCGGAGCTATGTTAAAGACCTACTTTGCCGAGAAGGAAGGCATTGACCCGGCAAAGATCGTGTCCGTCAGCGTCATGCCCTGCACGGCCAAGAAGTTTGAGATCGGAAGAGACGACCAGAGCGCGGCCGGCGTGCCGGATGTGGATATAGCCATCACCACAAGGGAACTGGCACGGCTGATCCGGCGGTGCGGCATTGAATTTACCTCTCTCCCGGATGAGAAATTTGACGATCCCATGGGCGAGTCCACGGGAGCCGGCGTCATCTTCGGCGCCACAGGCGGCGTTATGGAGGCGGCCCTGCGGACAGCGGTGGAGACCCTCACCGGGGAGGAGCTGGCAAAACTGGAGTTCACTGATGTGAGAGGAACAGAAGGGATCAAGGAGGCCTCCTACAATGTGGCAGGACTGGATATCAAGGTGGCAGTTGCCTCCGGCCTTTCCAATGCCAGAACCCTTCTCAACAAGGTGAAGGCAGGAGAAGCCAGCTACCACTTTATCGAGATCATGGGCTGCCCGGGCGGCTGCGTCAACGGCGGCGGCCAGCCTCAGGTGTCCGGCGATGTGCGGAACTTTACAGATGTGCGGGCGATCCGCGCCGGCGTGCTGTACCGCAATGACGAGGCCAAGGCGATCCGGAAGTCCCACGAGAATCCGGCTATCAAAAAGCTTTACGAGGAATATTTAGGCGAGCCGGGAAGCCACAAGGCTCACGAGTATCTGCACACCACCTACGTGAAGCGATCCATCAACGGATAGGAAAACCTCCTTATGTGATATTTATACAAATAACGAAGCGGGAAGAGAGCTCTTGAGGCTTTCTTCCCGCTTCACTGATTCTGGCCTGTTCTTCTGTTTTAGTTCTGGCTGGCAAGCTGACGCTTAAGCTCTGCGATCAGCCTGTCCTTTTCGTCGAGTGCGGCTTGCATCCGGTTTCTTTCGGCTAACATCTGACTTCTTTCAGCTGACATCTGGTCTCTTTCGGCTAGCATCTGGTCTCTTTCGGCTAGCATCTGGTCTTTTTCAGCTAACATCCGATCTCTCTCAGTTTGGATCTGCATCCTTTCTGCCTTCATCCGGTCGATCTCTGTCTGCATCTCATCCATCATATACTGTTCCGTATTACGGTCTAAAATAGCCAACTCTTCTGAAAACATATTCATCACCTTCTTTGTATCCTGGCATAGTGTATAAAGTTCTTCGTAAAGTTTCTGGAAGAATGGATAGTCCTCTAAAAGTGAGAGAATGGTTCCGGGCTCATCGGAAGAGAGGAATGCAAGCCATGCTTCCAGCCGGTTTCTGATACCATTATTGTGAAGTATTTCCTGAAATATGTCAAGTGGAATGAAAATGTATTTCTGTAGAAGATTGATCTTGATACCCGTATCGGATCTGGCTTCCAGATGGTGAAGGTAGTCATTGGGGAAAGCATGAAATTGAGAGGGGGATTTTTCGTAGAGAACGATTGTGTAGACGTTCTGGATATCTTTATAGCTGAATCTTTTCTCTTCTTTACTGCGCTTTCCGCGCACTCGTTTGTACTGCCTAAGGAGCAGATCGGCAGAGTAGCAGGCGCTGCGCTGTCCGGGAAACATATATCCCAGTCGCTGGATTTCAAGGTTGGCAATGCTTCCATCATCCAGTTCGATCACAATGTCTGTAATGATAAAATAACTTTCGCCGGCGATCCTTGCGGAGTCATTAGGCAGGACAGACCTGATCTTTACAGGCTGATGAAGGAGAAGCGATAGGAAATCTTCCATTCGTTCCGGAGCATACTCGGGATTAAAGATCTCTTTAATGAAGCCATCCGTCAGGATATTAATGCCCTTTTCACCGGAACAGAATGCAAGGAAATGTTCCTGGCGGTCTTTCGTCCATTTGCCGTACATGTCTGAAAGATTGTCTGAACTTCTGATCTCTGCTAGGATTTCTTCTTTTGTGCGGATCTTTGGGAAATAGCTTTTCAGATTGTTCATAGATGGTTCCTCCTTAGAAAAAATAGAAATGACATTAGATGCCCATAGGGCTGTGGGAGACTGCCCAGAGCAGACAGTCTGAATTATAAAGATATTAACATAAATAAATATGAAATGCAATGTGAAATAAAAAGGCATAAAAAATTCGTAGAGCATATAAGTCTACGAAAAATATGAAGGGGAAAGAAGCAATGCGGTGCGTCCATAGAAGCCATACGGTGTTTAAGGAAAATTAATAAAATCATAAGCCGCTCTTCCTTGACGATTCAGCCAAAAACATATACTATAAGGTCTCCGAAGATGATACAAGTTGACAGACGCAAAAAGGAGGCCTGCATATGGGTATCTATCAGATCATAGCAATTCACAGCCGTCCCTGGTCCCAGCGGGAGATCGTTTTCTTTGGGAGCGTGATCATGGCCGTGGCGCTGCTGCTCCTGGCAGCGGCAGGGATGCGCAGGATCAAGAAAAGCCAGGCGGTCAGTGTGCTGGCTGCGCTGGTCTATATCGTGCTGGTGTTTGGGTCGACCGTATTTACGAGAGGCTTGACGGACCGGCAGTTTGAGCTGACGCTTTTCTGGTCGTGGAGGGAGATGCTGGCATACCATGACAGAGAGATGCTGCAGCAGATCCTGCTGAATTGCGTGATGCTGGCCCCGGTGGGGATGCTGCTCCCGGCGGCAGCAGCGCACAGGGTGCGTCCGGCAGCTGCTCTGGCAGTGGGTGTGCTCCTGTCGGGGATGATCGAAGTGAGCCAGTTTGTCTTCAGGCGGGGGCTTTTTGAGCTGGATGATATCATACACAATTCGCTGGGATGCATGATAGGGTGCATGGCGGCAAACGCTGCGCTTCACTTTTTTCTGCAGAGAAGGAGTCAGAGGGCCGGGGCTGTAAAAGCGGCTGCAGTGTGAAAGGAACGGCCTTTCTGCGGCCTGGAGCGAAAAAAGAAATCTGAAAATACATAGAAGTTAAAGACGACAAAAAAGCAGGCAGCTGTTTGGGATCGGACACTCTTAACAGGGTGAAAGGCCAGGACAGCTGCCTGCTTTTTTATTGTTATTTTGTTTCATTGTTTTTTACCGTGTTTTCTAGAAGAGATCTTTTGTGTAAATCTGCATATATGTCTCAAAAGAGTCTCTTAAGAAATTGCTAAATCTTCTGATCATATGTGGCACCTCCTCTTTATTTTCAATTGCATTATAGTGTGATCCGGACTATAATTCTTGTCAAAAGAGAAGATAAATCAGCCAAATCTTGCAGGAGGACCTCATGCATTTTTTCTACGAGCTAAAAGAAGATCAGATGGAGATATACGAGAAGGAGTCTGTCCACTACCCGCCCCACATCCACAAGTCCATGGAGTGTATCTATGTGACAAGCGGGACATTGGAGCTTGGCGTGGGGAGGACGCTGTGTCATATGGAGACAGGGGATTTTGGGATTATTTTTCCTAATGTCATCCACCACTACCAGGTGTTCAGCCGGGAGGAGTCCAGGGCTCTGTATTTCCTGGCTCCGCCATCTTTTGCTGGATTTTATCTGGAGCAGCTCCAGACCTGCCAGCCCAAAGACCCGGTGCTTCCGGCGGCGTTTGTACATCCGGACATCCCTTACGCCCTGGAACGTCTGAGGGAGCTGGCCGACTTGGAAGAGGGGCAGCAGGGGGAGGCGCTCGGAAAGGCGTTCACCCAGATCATCCTGGCAAGGGCATTTCCTTGTCTGACTCTCCAGAAGCGTGGGGAACAGCCGGGACAGGATATCGTGTACGACATGGTAGCTTATATGGCAGAGCACTATACCGAGGAGGAGATGTCCCTCACCAGGATGGCCCAGGATCTGGGGTACAGCCCCTTTGCCCTGTCCCGCGTTTTTTCTCACACGTTTCACACCAATTTCAACCGGTATTTAAATGAACTCCGCCTGAATCAGGCGTTGTCTCTGATGCAGGATGCGGACGCGTCTGTCACGGATCTGGCTATGAACGCGGGATTTACCAGCATGCGGACCTTCAACCGCGTCTTTCAGGAGCGTTTTCATATGTCGCCTAGGGAATACAGAAAGCGGATGCCAGGAAAAGCAGACCACGCAGAAAAATGAGTGAGCCCCGGGGGATGCGGTGGATATCTTCCTGTATGTGTGCTAATATGATGACAGATGAGCAGGAAACAGGGGAAAGGGGAGCTGTAAATGAGCGAAACATATCAGGAGGCAGCCTGGGAAGTGATCCATGAGGTGGAGAAGGCTGTGGTGGGAAAGGAACAAATCATAGAGAAGATCATGACAGCCATTCTGGCAGGCGGGCACATTCTTGTGGAGGACATGCCCGGAACCGGGAAGACCACCATGGCACTTGCCTTTTCCAGAGCTATGGGACTGAAGGAAAAGAGGGTGCAGTTCACGCCGGATGTACTGCCCTCAGATCTGACAGGATTTACGATCTACAAAAAGGAACTGGAGAAATTTGTCTACCAGCCGGGGGCAGCTATGTGCAATTTTCTTCTGGCGGATGAGATCAACCGCACATCGCCCAAGACCCAGTCTGCCCTCCTGGAGGTCATGGAGGAAGGGCAGGTGACGGTGGACGGCGTGACAAGGCAGACCGGCCGTCCTTTTATTGTCATGGCTACGGAGAACCCGGCAGGGTCAGCCGGAACCCAGCTGCTCCCGGAGTCGCAGCTGGATCGTTTTATGATCTGTGTGAAAATGGGGTATCCGGACCGGGCGGATGAGATTGAGATACTGAAGAGAAACCAGAAGGGGAGGCCGGCTGTGAGAGCCGGCAATGTGCTCAGCCCGGATATTCTGTGCAGGATGCAGGAGGAGGCGGCAGAGATCTACATCCATGATCTGGTCTACGGGTATATTGCAGATCTTGTGGAGGCTACCAGGAACCATAGTCTGATCTCTCTGGGAGTGAGCCCCAGAGGGGCTGTGGCCATGTCGGCTATGAGCAGGGCCAGGGCCTGGCTGAAAGGGAGGCAGTATGTGGTTCCTGAGGATGTGTCTGCCATATTTACTGACACGGCTGCCCACCGCATTCAGCTGTCGGCGAAGGCCCGGGTGGGACATGTGCAGCCGGAGGACCTTCTGTCCCAGATCGTGGAAAAGGTGCCAGCGCCTTCACCCAGAGCAAGGCGGGTGTAAATATGGCGCTTCGGATACTCTTTTACATGCTGGCAGTGATTTTTACCGGGTATTTGTTCTTTATATTAAATGACACAGCTGTGACAGCGGTGCTGATCCTGGAGATCCTTTATCCGGCTGCCGCCTGGATCTTTCTGGCGGGCGCGGGAAGAAATGTGGAGGCCCGCATTGGCTTTGTGCCGGACATGGGGGAAAAGGGACAGGAGATAGAGATACCGGTCCTTGTAAAGAGCAGATACCGCTTTCCAGTCAGGTGCAGGGCCATTGTTACTGTGGGGAACCGGTTTGGTCAGGGAAAGAGGAAGAAAAGGCTGTCCTGCTATCTGGCTCCGGGAAAGACGAGAAAACTTTCTGTCAGGATCAAGGCAGAGCTGAGCGGACGCATGGAGGCAGAGCTGACCAGTCTGATCCTCTGGGATTACCTGGGGATGTTCAAAAGGACTCTGCTGACAGAGGGGCACAAAGCAGTGGGGATCTGGCCGGAGATGGAGCTTCTCCCCGTGGAAGTAACCAGGAGGACAAGGGACTTTCTTGCAGATGCGGATGAGTATTCTACGGAGAAGAGCGGAGACGATCCATCCCAGATCTATCAGATCCGGGAGTACAGACCCCAGGATCCGGCGCGGAATATCCACTGGAAGATCAGCGCAAAGGAAGACGCTGTGATGGTGAAGGAGAACAGTTTCCCGCTGGGGGCGGCTGTACTGGTGCGGATTGAATTTCAAACGAGCCGGAAGACGGCGGAGGATCTGGACAGCATTCTGAAAAGCACAGCCTCCCTTTGCCTTTCCCTGACTGAGGCGAAGTGTGTACACATGGCTGCCTGGTTTGAGGAGAAGAACCACCGGGTGGTGAAAATGCGGGTGGACGACGAAGAGAGTCTCTATGAGCTGATCTGGCGTCTGATGGAGATAGAACCAGTCAGTGACAGGGAGTTTGCCCGCTCCTGCTGTGAGGAGGCGTTCCGGGGCGTCTGGTTCAGCACGGTGCTGACGGTGACGGACGCAGGAGAGATCCTTGTAAACGGGCAGCGCAGGGAATTGCTGCAGATGTGAGAGGGGGAGACGGATGAAAGAGAAAAGGGGAGAGAGAAGACAGGCGCTACTGGACAACAGGGTTTCTCTTTTTGTGCTGCGCACCCTTGTGGTCTGTCTGGCAGTCATAGCCTGGTGGGAATGCATGTTTTCTGTTTTCCCTGGAATGGAAGTGGACAGAAGCTGGCTGTATGCCCTGACCTGTCTGTCCGCTCTTGTGATCCACGCAGGGATGGCCGGCAGATGGAGGAAAATGGCCCTGCCGGCTCTGGTATTTGCCCTGGTCCTGCTGGTCTGGAGATGTCTGCCTGCTGTACAGGGAGCGGCGGCTCATCTTGTCAATGGATATCTAACGGTGCATCAGGAGAGGGGATTTTCGGTGCGCTTTTGGGAGGAAAGGGCGCTTTCCCCGGAGGCAATGGCTCTGGGTACAGTGGTTCTGGTCTGTGTTCCGCTCCTGGTTGTGCTGCTCCTGGTGGTCTGTCTGGGGAGGGGAAAACTGGTTGCTGTGCTTGTTTTTTTTATCCCCGTGCTGGCAGCTGTGCTGGAGGGAGCCTTTCCTGCTGCTGCTCCGACCTGGATGCTGATCCTGGCAGGAGGCTGCTATCTTACTGCTGCCGGGGCAGGGGGAAGTGAGACGGCGGGTTCGCCCGGGGCGGTCTGGGCGGGAACCGCTGCCGTTGCCGTGATCCTTCTGGTTCTGGGAGGCGCATCTGTTCTGGCAGGCAGGGCAGTGGATGTGATCCGTCTGGAGGAAGACGGGATTTACCTGCAGGCCAGGGAGGCCATTCAGACCGGGATCGTGGATAACTTAAACCAGGTCCGGCTGCAGATAGAAGGCCAGGATCAGGAAGAGAACAGAAGGGAAGAGGTGCAGCAGCCGGAGGAGACAGAGGAAGAGCAGACAGAGGAGGATACTCCTCAACCGGAGGAGCAGAGGGAGTCGCCGGCGCCGGAGACAGTAGATGGCGCTCTGCCCTGGGATACAGGACAGGAAGGGATGACAGAGCTTTCCTCTGTGGCAGAATTTGTGCCGGATCAGACAGCGACTGTCACGGTGGAGCTGGAGGAAGCGCCCGCAGATACGGTCTACTATCCGCTCAGGCGGGGCGGCACATACACAGGGCAGACGTGGGAAGAGACATCCAGCGAGGACGGGGAAGACAGCATCTTTCTCTCCTGCCCGGACAATCTGAACCGGCTGGAAGAGCTGTGTGACTCCCTGCCAGCGGATACGGTGGAGGAGGCAGAAGAGCAGATTGACAGGGAAGTGACCCAAAAGGCAGTCTATGACACAGCGCCGGGCAGGACACCGGCAGGGGAAGATTTTGCCGAGTATTTTTTGTTTGAGAGTGAGAGAGGCTTCTGTGTGCATTTTGCAACCACAGCTGCGCTCATGTACCGGATGATGGGATATCCGGCCAGGTATGTAGAAGGCTACGCCATTCCGGCCTCAGCCTTTTCCAGACAGGAGGATGGGACGTATCTGGCTGTGGCGGACGGGACGATGGGACATGCCTGGTGCGAGACATTTGCGGATGGGGCCTGGACCGTGCGGGAGCACACCCCCGCCTCCGGAGCTTCGGCTGCGCCTGACAGCGAAGAACAGGCTGGGACCGAGCCTGACAACGCGGCGGGCCAGGGATGGCTGGCTTCCTTGCTGGCAGCAGGGGCATGTGCTGTTGGCATATTTTTCCTACAGGCCGCGGTTAGAAGGAAGAAGAAATACCGTCTGCTGGGAGACAGGGACCGGGCGGAAGCGGTGAAGGCTGTCTATGACTTCATCTATGACAGAAGTCTCCGGAAGGGAATGAAAGAATACAGGCCCCTGGAGGAGGAGACCTGCCGGCACATGGCAGGCTTATGGGAAAGTGTCCGGGAGGAGGAGATGATGTGGCTGTATCAGCTTGTGCTGGAGAGCATGTTTTTCCACAAGTGCCCATCCCGGGAAGAATACAGCAGAGCGATGGATATCTGCCGGCGGACGGAAGCAGAGATGTACAGGGAACTGAAAGGCTGGCAGAAGTGGAAGTATAAATATATCTGGTGCCTGTGATGCCTGGCGGGACAGGCTGGCGTGGCAGAGGGCAGGGACAAGGAGGAAGGCGTGAAAGAGTACAAGTACATTTTTTTTGATCTGGACGGAACAGTGACAGACCCGGGGCTGGGCATCACCAATTCTGTCATGTATGCCCTGAAAGGCTTTGGCATTGAGGAGACAGACCGGACAAAGCTGTACCGGTTTATCGGGCCGCCTCTTGCGGACTCTTTCCAGGAGTTCTATGGATTTACCGGGGAGGAGGCTAAGCGTGGGATCGATCTGTACCGGGAATATTACAGGGACCGGGGCATTTTTGAAAATAGAGTCTACAACGGCATGGAAGAGATGCTGGGCACTTTGAAACAAAGAGGAAAGACGCTGGTGCTCGCGACCTCCAAGCCGGAGCCCTTTGCCCGCGAAATACTGGAGCATTTTCATCTGGCTTCTTATTTTACCTATGTGGCGGGAGCGACCATGGACGAGACAAGGGTGAAAAAAGAGGAGGTTATCGCCTATGCCATGGAGTCCTGCGGCATCACAGATCCGGGGCAGGTGCTCATGGTGGGAGACCGTCGCCATGATATCGAGGGCGCCAGGGCAAACGGTGTGGACAGCCTGGGTGTCCTCTATGGATATGGAAGTAGAGAGGAGCTGGAGCAGGCCGGCGCCTGCTATCTGGCGGAAAAAGTGGAAGATATTCTAAAAATCGTAAAATAAAAGGGCAGAAAAAAAGATGCACGGCCGCATGTGGGAGTATACTCACTGTGGAAGGTGCATCTTTTTCTATGTGACTATATAGCGGATTTCAGCGGCAGCGCGGCTTTTACCTTCTCCACGCCTGCCCCGATGATGGCCTGGGTTCTTGCGGCGGACTCGTCAGCTTCCTCTTTGATGCCGGAAAGGCCGGTGGTTTCTTCCAAGGTGGAGGTATCATTTACCGGAAGGACGGCAAAGGCGGCGCCGGCGTCGGTTTCGTAGCGGTATGTCCACATGGGGGTGAAGGCGGCATCTGTGAGGGTAACCTTTCCTTTCTCATCGCTGGAAAGGGTCAGCGTCAGCATGTAGCTGTCCTCGGTCTCGCCGGTGGGCATTTCCGCCTGCATGTATTCAGCACGCTGGTTGGAGAGGAAATTTCCTATGGCGTAAGCGCAGAGCATCTGGTGCTCTCCGTCTGCGGAGGTCAGCACATCTACCGGCTGGATCACGTGGGGATGGCTGCCGATGAGGGTGTCAATGCCCATGTCGCAGAGCTTCTGGGCGATCTGTGTCTGCTCTTCGGACTGCTGTGTCTGGTATTCTGTGCCCCAGTGCATGTAGGCGATGGTGTACTGGACACCCTCCTCCTTCATGGCGGAAAGGGAGGTCTCTACTTCACTGTAGAATGGATCCGGATTGCTGGGATCAAAGGAATTGATGAGAGCAGATGCCGTGTCTGACAGGGGAATGCCGTTGATGGACTTGGAACCGCTCTGTGCTGTGGTTTCATATACATAGCTGAGCACGCCAACCTTGATGCCGTTTACATCCACCACATTATATTTCTTCTGGTTTTCATCCCTGCGTGTCCCTATGTACTGTAGATTTCTCTGCTGCAGCACATCCATGGTGCGCTGGAAACCATCGTCCAGCCCGTCGTACACATGGTTGCTGGCCAGATTGACCATGTCAAATCCGCCTCCGGCCAGGGCGTCAGCCAGGGCATCTGGCGCTTTGAACATGGGATAACCGCTGTATCCGGCCTCCTCCCCGGCAAGAGAGGTTTCCATGGTGACAGTGGAGAAATCTGCTTCCTCGAGGAGAGGACGGCAGTAGTCAAAAATAGCGTTATAGTTGTAGCTTCCATCCGAGGAGTTCAGGTACACGCCTGACTCGAGAAAGGGAAGATGGAAAACAATATCTCCGGCAGCTGTCCAGGTGGCAGTTGCTGGTGTGTAAGCCTGTGCCTGGGCGCTGGCAGGCTGGGCTTTCTCTTTTTTACTCTCCTGTCCTTCTGCCGGGAAAAAGACGGACAGCAGGGCTGCGGCCGCGATGCCCAGAATGATCGTGGCAAAGACAAAAAGGAAGAATTTCTGGTCGTTTTTCTTACAGGAACGCTTTATGGAACGCCGAACTTCCGCTGCGGCCTGTTCCCGCGCTTCCTCTGCCCGCTGCATTTCCCGGGCCCTTTTTCTATGGTTCTCAAATTCAGTCATTTCTCTTTTTGAACCGGTATTTTTTTTGCGGGCATACCGGCTCCCCCTCCCTCTTATGTAATACTTATATTGTACGTCCTCTCCTGTATAAAAACAAGCCCTGAACAGAGGGGGATTTCAGCATTTTCCTGGCTTTTCGTTGCTCTGTCTGTGCCGGGAATGCTATAATATGCATAAGTATGAAAAAGAGCGATGCGGGAGGAGGGCAAAAGTGAGAGTTATAGATTTTAAAGATGCAAGCTGCCGACATTGTTATAAATGCGTGCGGCACTGTGAGGTGAAGGCGATTTCTGTGCAGAATGAGCAGGCCCACATTATGAAGGATCACTGCATTAACTGCGGCCACTGTCTGGAAGTCTGTCCCCAGAACGCCAAAAAATTTGCCAGCGACATAGACAGGGTGAGAGGATACCTGCGCCAGGGAATGAAAGTGATCATCTCCCTTGCCCCCTCCTACCTGGGAGTGCTGGAGTATGACCGGCCGGGGCAGGTTGTCGCGGCTCTCAAAAAGCTGGGATTTTATGCAGTCAGGGAGACGGCGGAAGGGGCGGCCCTTGTGACGGCTGAGTACCAGAAGCTGCTGCAGGCAGGGAAGATGCCCAATATCATCACTACCTGCTGTCCCAGCGTCAACGACCTGATCGAGAAATATTATCCGGAGCTCGTGTCCCTGATGGCTCCGGTGGTGTCCCCCATGATCGCCCACGGGCGTCTGATCCGCCGGATCTACGGGGAGGACGTAAAGGTGGTTTTCCTGGGCCCCTGTATTGCCAAGAAGGCAGAGGCTGTGGGAGACGAGCGTGTGAGCGGTGCTGTTGACGCTATCCTTACCTTTGAGGAAGTGGTGAAATGGTGGGAGCTGGAGGGCATCGACGTCTCCGAGTGTGAGGATGAGGCCCTGGCCAATCCCTGTCCTATGGTCAATCAGCTCTATCCGGTCGGCGGGGGTATCATCCACTCTGTGCTGGCAGGACCGGGAGCGCCTCTCGAGGGCCAGGGACGCTACTACAAGGTGGCGGTGGACGGCCTGACCGCCTGCATGGAGCTTTTCGAGGAATTGAAAAAAGGGGAGATAAAGGATTGCTTTTTTGAGGTGAATGTGTGTGAGGGCGGCTGTATCAAGGGACCTGCCTCGGATAAGTGGAACCGTTCTGCTGTGCGGGCCAAGATGGATGTGGAGAGACATGCGGTAAAAAGAGGGCCGGCGGAGGACATTGACGGAGCAAATGTGGATATGCATAAGACCTTTGCGGACCGGCGAGTGGAGGACCCGGTGCCCACGGAGGAGCAGATGGAGGACGTGCTCCGGGCGATGGGGAAATACACGAAGTCAGACGAGCTCAACTGCGGTGCCTGCGGTTACCCCAGCTGCCGCGCCAAGGCCACCGCTGTTTTTCAGAAGAAGGCGGAGATTGGCATGTGCCTTCCCAATGCCGTGGCCCAGGCTGAGTCCATGTCCAATGTTGTCATGGATGTGACGCCCAGCATGATCCTTATCGTGGACAGCCAGATGCGGATAAGAGAGTGCAATAAAAAAGCGCTGAAGCTCCTGGAGGTCTCCAGGGAGGAGGCTCTGGAGCGGTACATATTCGAGTTTATCGAATCGGAGGATATCGACAGGGTGCTGGATACAAGAGAGCCCATCATCCGGAAGAAGGTCCGCCTGGAGCCCAATGGCCTGCCCGTGGTGGAGAGCATTATTTATATAGACCGTCTGGAGTCTGTCCTTGTCACCTACCAGGATGTGTCAAAGGAAGAGAAGGCGAAGGAGCAGCATTACCACCTGAAAATGGAGACGGTGGAGATGGCCCAGAAGGTCATTGACAAACAGATGATGGTGGCGCAGGAGATCGCCGGGCTTCTGGGAGAGACGACGGCGGAGACCAAGGTGACACTGTCAAAGCTGCGGGACTCTATTTTGTTTGAAGAGGAAGATTGATATGAGCGTTTGTGTGGATATTGCATGGAAAAGCCTGAATAAGCATAACGAAGAGCTGTGCGGCGACAAGGTGGAGGTGCTGCATACAGAGGACTCGGACATTGTGATCCTGGCAGACGGCATGGGAAGCGGCGTCAAGGCCAATATTCTGGCCACGCTCACTTCCAAGATCCTGGGGACCATGTTCTTAAATGGGGCGGAGATCGAGTCCTGCGTGGAGACTATTGCCCGGACGCTGCCTATCTGCCAGGTGAGGAAAGTGGCCTACGCCACCTTCAGCATCCTGCAGATCTCCCATGACGGAAGCGCCTATCTTGTGGAATTTGACAACCCCTCCTGCGTGTTTGTGCGGGACCGGCAGATTGTGGATTATCCATATGAAGAGCGTTTCATTGAGGGTAAAAAGATACGGGAATACAGGTTCCAGGTACAGATCAATGACTGTTTTGTCCTTATGAGCGACGGCGTGATCTACGCCGGGGTGGGAGAGCTCCTTAATTTTGGCTGGACATGGAAGGACATGGCCCAGTATACTCTGAAATGCACAAAGGAGACGCTCTCCGCCTCCCGGCTTGCGGCCATGCTGTCCCAGGCCTGCTATGACCTCTACGGGGAAAAGCCGGGGGATGACACTACGGTGGCAGTAGTCAGAGTCATCGAGAGGAGGGTGGTAAATATATTTACAGGGCCGCCCACTGACAAGGAGGACGATGAGCAGCTGGTCAGCGACTTTATGAAGTGTGAGGGGAAAAAGGTGGTCTGCGGCGGAACCAGCGCCAATATCGCGGCCCGCGTGCTGAAAAAAGAGATCGTCACATCTGTGAACTACGCCGATCCATCCGTCCCGCCCACAGCCTCTATCGAGGGGCTGGACCTTGTGACAGAGGGCGTGCTGACTCTTGGGAAAGCACTGGGCATTCTGAGAAAATATGAACAGGATGAATTTGACGAAGAGTTTTTCAACGAGCTGGATGCCGACAACGGGGCTTCCAAGCTGGCCAAGCTTCTCATCGAAGAGTGCACAGACCTGAATCTCTTTGTGGGAAAAGCCCTGAACCCAGCGCACCAGAACTCCAACCTTCCCTTTGACCTAAGCGTCAGGATGAACCTGGTGGAGCAGCTTAAGGACTGCGCAGAGAAGCTGGGGAAGACTGTAAAAGTCAAATATTACTAGACAATTGAAACAATGGTACACCAATAATGTTAATTGCGGACGTAATACTTTTTAAAAGTATTACGTCCGCAATTGCGTTAGTTGAAATAATCATAGAACCCTGGGAATGAAATGTCTACACAATTGGCGCCCCTGATCCGGCTCTCGCCGTCGGCGGCGAGAGCCGCCACGGCGAAGGACATGGCAATGCGGTGGTCCAGATGGCTATCGATCACAGCGCCGTGGAGGGGCGAACCGCCCCGGATGATCATGCCGTCGGCTGTGGGAGTGACATCTCCGCCCATGGCCAGCAGATTTTCGGTGACTGTGACGATGCGGTCGCTCTCTTTGACTTTCAGCTCTGCTGCGTCCCGGATCACTGTGGTTCCCTCTGCAAAAGCAGCCAGGACAGCAGCCATGGGGAGCTCATCTATGAGGGTGGGGATGAGACTGCCCTCTATGGTGACACCGTGCAGGGAGCTGTGCCGCACAAGCAGATCCGCGGAGGGCTCCCCGCCGGTCGTCCTTTCATTGAGAAGCGTGATGTCTCCGCCCATGTCCCGGCAGACGGACAGGAAGCCGGCCCGGGTGGGATTGATGCCCACATTTCTGATAAGCAGGCTGGAGCCGGGCACAATGAGCGCTGCGGCGATAAAGTAGGCCGCAGAGGAGATGTCCCCGGGCACCACAATGTCCTGAGCGTACAGCTCCCGGCAGGGGCGGATGGAGGCATTAGCTGTGCCGTCCTCATTTATAATAGAAGAAACATCTGCGCCAAATCCCCTTAGCATCAGCTCCGTGTGGTCCCTGGAGAGGGAAGGCTCGGTCACGGAAGTGGGGGAGTCGGCAAAGAGACCTGCCAGAAGGATAGCTGATTTCACCTGGGCGGAGGCCACCTTTGTGCGGTAATGGATGCCATGCAGCTGCCCCGGCCTGATGGACAGAGGTGCGCAGCCGTTGCCGTGGACACTGCGGATATGGGCGCCCATCTGGGTCAGGGGCTCCAGGATCCGGTTCATGGGGCGGGTGTTTAAAGAAACATCGCCGGAGAGCAGAGAGGGGAAATCCTGGCCTGCCAGAATGCCGGAGATCAGTCTTGTGGTGGTGCCGCTGTTGCCTGTATCCAGCACCGCTTCCTGCAGATCCCCGTCCGGCCCGCCAGTTTTTTGCGCATTGCCGGCGCCCGGACAGACGCCAAGCCCATGCATCCCCTTACCGTGGACAGCCACCTGGCCCTCGGCAGCGTTTACATCGATCTGTACGCCCAGACGCCGGAAGCAGTCAATGGTGGAGAGGCAATCCCCTCCCATGAGGAAATTTTGGATCCGGGTAGTGCCCTTGGCAATGGCCCCCAGCATGACTGCCCGGTGGGAGATGGATTTGTCCCCGGGAACCTGGATTTCTCCGGTGAGAGGCTGCCGGGCAGGATAGATGATCTTACTACTGTCTTTCATAGACGATATACCTGTATTTCTGCAGAAGCTGCGCCGCCTTCCTGGAGGAGGCATCGTCGTAGAACTCGATCCGCAGAACCCCTTCTTCAAATTCTCTGTTGTGCACGATCCCTATATTTTTAATGTTGATATTGTTGGAGGCAAGGATAGTGGCAATAGTGGCAATCCCGCCCGCCTCATCGATAATGTCACAGTACACGGCAAACACTTTCTTGATGGGGCCGGAGGAGCCGCCGGGAATGGAATTGCGGTAATTTCTGGAGCTGTCAAAAAGCTGGTACAGCGCCTGGGCATCCCCCTCTGACACGGCCTCCTCTGCCTCCTGGAGCATGTGGATATAGCGCTCCAGAATAAGGGCAATATTCTCCTTGTTGTTCAGACAGATATGCTGCCACATGGTGGGGGAGGAGGAGGCGATCCGTGTGATGTCCTTGAATCCCCCCGCCGCCAGCTGTTTCATCAGCTCATCCTTTGTGTCCGTGTCCCGCACCAGGCATACAAGGCTGGCGGCGATGATGTGGGGCAGATGGCTGATGGTGCCGGTGATCTGATCATGCTGCCGGTAGTCCAGCACAACGGGGAGGGCCCGCAGACTTTCGATAAATGTCTCAAAAGCCGACACCTTTTCCGGGGCCACTTCCTCCGTGGGGGTAAGAATATAGTAGGCGTTCTCAATGAGCATGGCCTTTGAGTTGGAGTAGCCGCTTTTCTCGGATCCGGCCATGGGGTGGCCGCCGATGAAATATTTTCCAAGTCCCATCCGTTCCACTTCCCTGTGGATGCTCGTCTTTACGCTGCCCACATCTGTCAGGATGCAGTCCTCGCCGAGAAACTGGGAAACCTGTTTCAGATAGGCGTTGTTGTAGGACACAGGGGCGCACAGGAAAATGTAGCTGCAGCCCCGGAAGCTGTCGTCAATGTGTGTGGCCGCCACATCGATGACCGACTCCTGTGTGGCCAGCGCCAGTGTTTCCTTATTCTTGTCAAAAGCTGTGATAGTGTAGTCGGGATAGTACTGGCGGATGGCTTTTGCGATGGAGCCGCCGATGAGTCCCAGCCCGATAAATCCGATTTTCTTTTTCTGATCCATGATTTGTT
This sequence comes from Lachnoclostridium phocaeense, assembly GCF_959599685.1. Classification (NCBI taxonomy): domain Bacteria; kingdom Bacillati; phylum Bacillota; class Clostridia; order Lachnospirales; family Lachnospiraceae; genus Lachnoclostridium; species Lachnoclostridium phocaeense. The sequence continues at coordinate 163,849 of NZ_CAUGIN010000001.1, read as the reverse complement.
AAGTTCCTCTCTGTAAGCTGCAGGCGCACTGTTTTGCAGAACATATTCCTTATATAAATGCGACTGTTTGATGAAAATTTTACTACGATTGACAGAAGTTGTCAAAATAGTATTGAATTTGTAAAATATGCATGAAATAGTTGTAAAATCAGAAAATTTTTAGTACAATATACCCATGAGATTTTACAAACGCAAGGAGGCAGCTATATGAAGGTTTACAGAACGGACGAAATCAGAAACGTGGTCCTTTTGGGACATGGGGGAAGCGGAAAGACAAGCCTTGTGGAGGCTATGGCTTACGTCTCCGGTGCTATCAGCCGTATGGGAAAAGTGGCGGATGGCAACACCATCAGCGATTTTGATAAAGAGGAGCAGAAACGTAAATTTTCGATCAGTACGACACTGGTGCCCATCGAGTGGGAGAAAGCCAAGATCAATGTTCTGGACACGCCGGGATATTTTGATTTTGTGGGCGAAGTAGAGGAGGCCGTCAGCGCGGCGGACGCGGCCGTCATCGTGGTTTCCGGTAAAGCCGGTGTGGAAGTGGGAACAGAGAAGGCATGGGAACTGTGCGACAAGTACAATCTGCCCCGTATGGTGTACGTGACAGAGATGGACGTGGACGATGCCAGCTTCCGCGAGGTTGTGCAGCAGCTGACAGAACGCTACGGCAAAGTGATCGCGCCCCATTTCCAGCCCATCCGTGAAAATGAGAAACTGGTAGGCTATGTCAATGTCATCAAGAATGCAGGACGCCGCTACACAGGCATCGGTCAGAGAGAAGAGTGCGAGATCCCGGATTACTGCAAGCCCAATCTGGAGATTTACAGAGAAAAACTTCTGGAGGCTGTGGCAGAGACAAGCGAGGAGTTCATGGAGCGGTACTTTGCAGGAGAGGAGTTCTCTGTGGAGGAGATCCGCGCAGCCATGCGTACAGAGGTTATGGACGGAGATATCGTTCCGGTGGCTATGGGCTCCAACATCCAGGCCCAGGGCGTTGCCAACCTTCTGTCTGACATCGTCCGCTTCTTCCCCAGCCCGGACTGCAGAAAATGTGCCGGTCTGAACAGGACGACAAACGAGATCTTTGAGGCAGACTACAATTTCTCCGCTGCAAAGAGCGCTTACGTGTTCAAGACCATGGTAGATCCATTTATTGGAAAATATTCCTTCATCAAAGTATGCTCCGGCGTGCTGAAGGGTGATGACACACTCTACAACACTGCTTCAGATACAGAAGTGAAGCTGGGTAAGATCTACACGATGAACGGTAACAAGCCTGTGGAAGTGAGCGAAATGTTTGCAGGTGATATCGGCGCCATCGCAAAGCTGCCGAACACCCAGACAGGAGACACTCTGTCTGCCAAGACGACACAGGTTGTGTACAGCAAGACAGACTACTCCAAACCCTATACATATATGAAATATGTAGTGAAGAATAAAGGGGATGAGGATAAAGTATCCCAGGCTCTCCAGAGGATGATGGCCGAGGATGTGACACTGAAGGCTGTCAATGACAGTGAGAACCGCCAAAGCCTCCTCTACGGAATGGGCGACCAGCATCTGGAGATCGCGGCCAGCAAGCTTCTTTCCAGATACAAATGTGAGATTCTTCTGGAGACTCCGAAGGTAGCCTTCCGCGAGACGATCCGGAAGAAATCCGATGTGGATTCCAAGTACAAGAAGCAGACAGGCGGCCACGGCCAGTATGGTCATGTAAAGATGCGCTTTGAGCCGTCAGGAGATCTGGAAACGCCATATGTATTCGCAGAGGAAGTTGTGGGAGGGGCTGTGCCAAAGAACTACTTCCCGGCAGTGGAGAAAGGACTTCAGGAGTCCGTGCAAAAGGGACCTCTGGCCGGATACCCGGTTGTGGGTGTCAAGGCCGTGCTCTACGATGGCTCCTACCATCCGGTAGACTCCTCTGAGATGGCATTCAAGACAGCCACCATCCAGGCATTCAAGAAAGGCTTTATGGAGGCAGACCCGATCCTTCTTGAGCCCATCGCTTCTGTGAAAGTGAACGTGCCGGACGACTATACAGGAGATATCATGGGTGACCTGAACAAGAGAAGAGGACGGGTGCTTGGCATGACCCCGGTGAGCGGCGGACGCCAGATCATCGAGGCGGATGTGCCTATGACAGGCATGTTTGGCTACTGCACCACACTTCGCTCCATGACAGGCGGAAGAGGAACATATGAGTATACCTTTGCCCGCTATGAGCAGGCTCCTCACGATGTGCAGGAAGAAGAAATTGCCAAGAGAGCTGCAGAGGATTAGAAGGAAAAGCCTGCTGATCTATAGACATTCTTCCGCAAACTCATAGATAAAAAAGCGGGTGTGAAAATAGCACAAAAATCGGCTGCGGCGGCATACATTTTTTTGTGATGTATGCCGCCGTTTTCATGTCCTTTTCTGTATTGCGGTTCAGATATAAAAGTGCTATAATCCTGTTGCTGTATATCAAAAGATACAGAGGTTCTAAAGAGAATATGGAAAAAGAGGTATAAAAAGGTGAAGATAGTTATCATTGGCGACGGAAAGGTGGGGCATAAGCTTTGTGCCCAGTTGTCAGAAGAGGATTATGATATCGTATTGATCGACCAGAACGCGGGAAAGCTGAAAGAAGCGCTGAATCGGATGGATATTTTTTGTATTACCGGTGACGGGGCCAACGTGGAGGTACAGAAGGAAGCGGACGTTCCTCACGCAGATCTGGTTATCGCCTGCGCATCCACAGACGAGCTCAATATGCTGAGCTGCCTGCTGGCAAAAAGACTGGGTGCAAAACATACCATTGCCAGGGTGAGAAACCCTGTCTATTACCGTCAGATCGGACTGTTAAAGGACGATCTTCATCTGAGCATGGCAGTCAACCCGGAGCTGGCCGTGTCCCACGAGATCGCCAGGGTGCTCCTGTTCCCGGACACAAGCAAAGTGGAGACATTTGTAAAGGGCAGAGTGGAGCTTGTGGAGTTTGGTATCCGGCCGGACAGCAGACTGAAAGACCTGTCCCTTGCCGAGATTTATCGCAGGTTTCAGATCCGTATCCTTGTCTGTGCAGTGAGACGTGGGAAGGAAGTCTTTATTCCAAACGGAGATACGATCCTTCGGGAGGGAGACAGGATCCATATCGCTGCTACCCACAGGGAGCTGGAAAATTTCTTTAATGCACTGGGAAAGAGGACTGGGAAAGTCCGCAATGTCCTGATCTGCGGAGGAGGCGGAGTCAGCTACTATCTGGCGCACCAGCTTCAGCACAGCAGGATGCACGTGAAGATCATAGAGAAGGACTACGCAAGATGTGAGAAGCTGACAGAGCTTTTGCCGGAGGCTACCATCATTCACGGGGATGCCACGGACCATGACCTTCTGATCGAGGAAGGCATTGAGAGTGCAGACGCCCTCATTGCGCTCACCGGCATGGATGAGGAGAATATCATCATGGCCCTGTTTGCCAAGACGCAGAATGTGCCTAAGATCGTTGCCAAGGTCAACGAGGATTCCAGAGCACAGATGGTGGAGGGACTGGGCATTGACAGCATTGTGTCAGCCAAGAGCGTGACGGCAGACGCGATCCTGAGCTACGTGCGTGCCAGAAGGAAATCCATCAAGAGTGCCAATGTAGAGACACTGTACCGACTGGTGGAGGGCAAGGTGGAAGCCCTTGAGTTCCTGATCCGCCAGGAGTGTGAATACACAGATATTCCGCTGAAGGATCTGCCCATAAAACCGGAGTACCTGATCGCCTGTATCGGACGAAAAGGCAGCATCGTCATTCCCGGCGGAGATGACTGCATCCAGGTGGGCGACAGTGTCGTGATCGTCACGACTGAGCGCGGGACAGAAGACTTACGAGAGATGTTTCGCAGATAGAGGTAGACAGACATGAATAAAAAAATGATTGTACATATACTGGGAAAAATGATGGGGGTGGAAGCGCTTCTGCTTCTGCTCCCGGCTTTTGTGGGATGGATTTACGGCGAGAGCTGTGCCATCTGGTTTGTTGTCACGGCAGCCATCCTTTTTGTTTTTTTCCTTCTGACAGGCCTTAAGAAGCCGGGGACTCCCGGACTTTATGGAAAGGACGGACTTTTTATCGTTTCCTCGGCATGGATCCTCTGGTCTCTGTTCGGTGCCCTTCCCTTTTTCCTGTCCGGCTCCATTCCGAACTACATGGATGCCTTTTTTGAGACCGTGTCCGGATTTACAACGACAGGTTCTTCCATCCTACAGGATGTGGAAGTCCTGCCCCACTGTATGGCATTTTGGAGAAGCTTTACTCACTGGGTGGGAGGCATGGGCGTGCTTGTCTTTGTCATGGTGCTGACTAATCTGGATAAGCAGAGTTCCATCCACCTGATGCGTGCGGAAGTGCCCGGACCGGAGAAGGATAAGCTGGTGCCCAAAGCAAGGGAGACAGCCCAGATCCTCTACGGTATGTATTTTGTGCTGACAGTGATACTTGTCGTGCTTCTGATGGCAGGAGGCATGAATCTGTTCGACTCTCTGGTCCACGCCTTCGGAACTGCGGGAACCGGCGGATTCTCAAACTATGCAGCCAGTGTGGGCCATTTTGACAGCGCCTACCTGGATGGGGTGATCACCGTGTTTATGATCCTCTTTGGCATTAACTTTAATCTTTATTTTTTCCTGGCTATCAGGGAATTTAAACTGGCCATCACTAATGAGGAGCTGCGTGCCTACCTGATCATCATCGGCGCGGCCATTGCTGCTATCACAGCCAATATTTACCATGTATATGGATCTGTGCTGGAGGCATTCCGTTACGCAGCCTTTCAGGTGGCGTCCATTATTACCACCACAGGATACGCTACGGCGGACTATAACCTGTGGCCGGTATTTTCCAAATGTGTGCTGGTGGCCCTTATGATCGTGGGAGCCTGCGCCTCCTCCACCGGCGGCGGGATCAAGGTGTCACGCCTTCTGATCGCTCTGAAGAGCATTGGAAAGGAAGTCAAACAGATGGCCCATCCCAAGTCCGTCAACGTGGTGCGCTTAAGCGGCAAAAAGCTGGGTGAGGACACGATCCACAATGTGTATATCTATCTGATGGCCTATGCAATCCTCGCCATTGTTTCTGTGCTGCTGGTATCTATAGACAATTTTGATTTTGAGACCACAGTGGGTTCTGTGCTGACAACCATCGGCAACGTGGGACCGGGACTTGGCCTGACAGGGCCGGTGGGAAGCTTTGCGGACTACTCCATGTTCTCAAAATTTGTATTTTGTATTGATATGTTGGCCGGAAGGCTTGAAATATTCCCCTTTTTGATGTTATTCTCATATATGTGGAGAAAGAAATTCTAACTCCCTCAAAAAGGAGGAATTATGAAAAAGAGTAAAAAGATCATTTTGGGTATTGTGCTGGTGCTTCTTGCATGTCTCTACTATTATATTGCGCTTCCGGCATTCAATATCCATTCTTCGGACACCTGGTTTTTCCTTCTCTTCCTGCTTGTTGTCATTGCTGTTGTTTACGGTGCAAGAAAACGGCTGGGAAGAGGGGAGATCAGACAGTCCCGTCCTATGAAGATCTTCCTCGGGCTGATCCTTGGGGTCGGCATCGTGTATCTTGTCGGTACGCTTCTCTCTTCCCCTGTCATTAACGCAAAGAAATACCAGAAGCTTATGACAGTGGAGGAAGGAGATTTCACTGAAGATATAGAGGAACTGTCTTTTGACCAGATCCCGCTTCTTGATAAGGACTCGGCAGCGATCCTTGGCGACAGGAAAATGGGAAGTATGGTGGATATGGTCTCCCAGTTTGAGGCGGATGACATTTACAGTCAGATCAATTATCAGGATCGTCCGGTCAGAGTTACCCCCCTTAAGTACGCCAGTCCCATCAAGTGGCTGACCAACCAGTCGGAAGGCATCCCGGCCTACATTCTCATCGACATGGCCAGCCAGAACACAGAGCTTGTGAAGCTGGACGAGGGCATAAAGTATTCCACAAGTGAATACTTCAACCGGAATATCCACCGGCACCTCAGATTTGCCCACCCTACGTATATCTATGGGGAATTGAGTTTTGAGATTGACGAGGATGGGGTTCCCTACTGGATCGCCCCGGTGAAAAAATTTAATATTGGCCTGTTCGGCGGAGAGACTGTGGGAAAAGTGGTTCTCTGCAATGCCGTGACGGGAGAGACGACCACCTACGATGTGGAGGACGCCCCCCAGTGGATCGACCGGGTATACTCGGCAGATCTTCTGGTGGAACTTTTTGATTATTATGGTACACTGCAGCATGGTTTCCTGAACAGTGTACTGAGCCAGAGAGACTGCCTGCAGACAACAGAAGGCTACAATTATCTTGCCCTGGACGACGACGTGTGGATGTACACAGGCGTGACATCTGTCAACGGCGATCAGTCCAATGTGGGATTTGTCCTTGCCAACCAGAGGACGATGGAGACCAAATACTACGAGGTGGAGGGCGCCACTGAGGCTGCGGCCATGGGCTCGGCGGAAGGGCAGGTACAGAACCTGAAGTACCAGGCAACATTTCCTCTGCTTCTGAATATTGCTGACGAGCCCACTTACTTTATAGCGCTGAAGGATGACGCTGGCCTTGTGAAAAAATACGCCATGGTAAATGTGCAGAAATACCAGATCGTAGCTGTCGGCGACAGCGTCAGCCAGTGCCAGGAAAATTACCGGGAGCTTCTTGTGAGCAATGGCATTAAAGCTGAGGCGGAGGCTGAGGTGGCTGAGAAAATGACAGTCACCGGCGTGATCACCAGGATGGCAGAGGCTGTTGTGGAGGGAAATTCCCACTACTATGTGCTGGTGGAGGGCTCCGACGAGATCTTTGATGTGTCCGTGGCGGACTGCCTGGATATTATCCGCTATGAGGAGGGGCAGAGTATCACTCTGGAATATCAGGAGGGATCTGCGGTTAACAAAGTCACATCTATAAAGTAGCAGAAAGGTTTTTTGCATAAAGGAGAAGTAAGATGAGAGAGATGCCATGGAGATAAGTGTACTGCTGGCAGAGCAGATCACCGTTCTTTTTCTCATGGGACTGGTGGGTTTTCTGGCAGTAAAGGCAGGGAAATTTAAAGAAGAGGACAGCAGGATCATTTCAAACGCAGTCGTATATATCTGTTCCCCTTGTGTCATTATAAACGCGTTTCAGATCACATTTACGCCGGACAAGCTCAAGGGGCTCCTGCTGGCAGGAGGAGCCGCTGCCCTTGTACACATTATACTGATTGGCGGAGGAAAACTTCTCTCGGGTCCGCTGCATCTGAACGGCATCGAGAAGGCTTCGGTTGAGTACAGTAACGCCGGGAACCTGATCGTGCCCCTGGTGTCGTCTGTTCTGGGAGAAGAGTGGGTTTTTTACACAACAGCCTATATTATCGTGCAGACAGTTCTTATCTGGACCCACGGACAGTCTGTGATCCGCCAGGGACAGGAAAAAGACTACAGAAAAATACTTCTCAATCCAAATATTATCGCTATTGCAGTGGGGTTTATCCTCTTTGCCACAGGCATACATCTGCCCTCGGTTGTGGGGCAGTGTATCAGCGGTTTCGGGGATATGATCGGACCGGCCAGTATGCTGGTGGTTGGTATGATCATCGGAAATGTGAACCTGGGATGGGTGTTCCGGCAGAAGAGACCGTATCTCATCTGCTTTATACGGCTTGTACTCTTCCCGGTGATCACCATACTTATCTTTGCCCTCAGCGGGGCAGAGCGCCTGCATCCAGATGCAGAATATATTCTGATGGTGGTGCTGTTGGCTACAAGCGCGCCGGTGGCGGTCATGGTGACCCAGCTTGCCCAGATCCACGGAAGAGACGCCAGATACGCAAGCGTGATCAACGTCATGTCCGTGATCTTCTGTATTGTTACGATGCCTCTGATGGTGCTTCTATACGAAGCAGTCATCTGACAGGCTCAGTATAAAAAGTGAAAAAACAAAGGATGGAAAAAAGAAATGGGAATTACAGAGGTTTTGCAGTTACTAGGGGGACTTGCCCTGTTTCTGTACGGTATGCAGATGATGAGTACCGGACTGGAGACAGCGGCGGGAAACAAAATGAAGACGATCCTGGAGAAGCTGACATCCAACCGTATTATGGGAGTCATTGCCGGAGCTGTGATCACAGCAGTGATCCAGTCCTCCTCAGCCACTACAGTCATGGTGGTGGGATTTGTTAATTCAGGACTTATGACACTTCAGCAGGCAGTCTGGGTGATCATGGGAGCCAACATCGGTACCACCATCACAGGACAGCTTATCGCTCTTGACATTGGAGTCCTTGCACCGTTGCTTGCGTTTATAGGTGTAGCCTGCATCATGTTCGTAAAGAAGGAGAAAGTAAAGCATATCAGCGAGGTCATTGCAGGTTTCGGTGTGCTCTTCATCGGTATGGATATGATGGGAAGCGCCATGGTGCCCCTGCAGAGCTCCGAGGTATTTATCAACTTCATGACCAGCCTGTCCAATCCGCTGGCCGGTATTGCTATTGGAGCGATCTTTACGGCGATTATCCAGTCCTCTTCTGCGTCCGTGGGTATTCTGCAGGCGCTGGCTATGGCAGGACTGGTGCCGCTTCACAGTGCAGTCTTTATCCTGTTTGGACAGAATATCGGTACATGTATCACAGCTGTGCTGGCATCTATTGGTACAAAGACAAACGCAAAGCGCACCACGATCATTCACCTGATGTTCAATATTATTGGATCTGTTCTGTTTACGATCATTTCGATCGCCACACCGTTTGTGGATATTATGGCGACAACAGCACCAGGGAACCCGGCGGCCCAGATTGCAAATGTGCATACAACCTTTAACATTGTGACAACGATTCTGCTTCTGCCGTTTGGTACATACATGGCAAAGCTGGCGACAAAGATCCTGCCGGAGAGCGAGAAAGAAAAAGAAGAAGTCAAGCATCTCAAGTACATTACTCCTTTTGAGACCAGCTACCAGGTAGGTCAGACTGCTATCATGCAGGCCCAGGTAGAGCAGGAAGTAGACCGTATGACAGATATGGTAAGAAAAAATATTGAGGACAGTTTTGAGGCGCTTCTTTCATCTGATATCGGTAAAAGTGAAGAGATCGATGACAGAGAAGAGTATATCGATTATCTCAATGTGGAGATATCAAGATATATTGTGCATGTTATGTCCTCGGAGACAGGCAGCCAGGATCTGGTAAATATCAGCGGCTACTATACAGTGGTCAGCAACCTTGAGCGTATCGGGGATCATGCCATGAATATCGCCGGATATGCAGCAAATCTGAAAAAGTGGAAACAGACGTTTTCAGAGGAGGCTCTCGGTGAGATCGGCAGAATGCGGGATATGTGTCTGAAGACCATTGATGATATCCGTGATTTTACACAGGGCAGAAAAGATAAAATCCTGGAAAAGACAGCGAAAAATGAGCAGAAGATCGATGATATGAGAGATGATTACAGAGAGAAGCAGGTGGCGCGTATGCAGAAGGGCACCTGCCAGGCAGATACAGGCATCATCTACTCCGAGATTCTGACAGACTTCGAGCGTATCGGCGACCATGCCCTGAATATCGCGCAGAAATACAATGAGATAGCATAACAGTAAAGATATAAAAACAGAAAAAAGCTTCGGTTCAGTTTCACAACTGTTCCGAAGCTTTTTTAGTGGTTTGTTCAGAATAAATTCCCCGGCCTTTTAGTTTAATACTTTGCAGTCGGTAAGATCTACATCTGAAAGCTCGCTCTTGTCTGCGCTGATGCTCACATAGAAGTCGATGCCGCACTGTGCGGAGATCCCTTTCAGACGCTCTATAAATTTAGGCATATCCTCGGCCTTGATGTGGTCTCTCTTGAGAATGCCGTCAATGAAGATGCACTCTACATCGTGGTTGGCGCTGTACATGCCGTACAGGAAACCTATGTACTCGTCAATGTTCTTGATAGCCTCATAATCATCCATACATACAACGCGAATGTCGAATGTCACGCTGCTTGTGTCACGGTGGCTGTTTTTGATAAAAACTACGTTGCCGTTACATGCCTTTGCCTGCTGATTTGCAAGCTCGATCATCTGCTGGGTCTTGCCGCTGCCTTTTGGTCCTGTCAATAAATTTACCATGGGAAACACTCCTTTTTTTATGTATTTGACATACGTATTTTTCTTAACATTTATTATACATGAATTTAATCAGATACACAATATAAATATTTGTATAGATGACAGAGAAAAAAACCCCGGATTTCACACGGCTGTAAAATCCGGGGTTTTGTCTTTAGTTCCAGAAATCTGTCTTGTCCTTCAGCTGAATGTCAGCAGCCTTAAAGACAGGATTTTTTCCTTCTTTTTTCTGCTTGGCATAATCTCTGAGACAGCGGATGGCTGGCTTGCCAAGTATGATGATGACAGGCAGGTTGATAAGTGCAAGGAAGCCCATGATTACGTCTGCCGTGGCCCATGCAACGGAGAACTCCATGAGGGCGCCGCCAAATACAACGACAGTAGCAAAAAGGCGGAAAACAGTCAGCAGTTTTTTGCCTGGTTTCTTGTCACACAGATAGCCAAGTCCCATCTCTGCATAGAAGTAGTTCCCGATCAGTGTAGTAAAGGCAAACAGGAACAGAGCCACCGTGACGAAGACTGTGCCAAAACTTCCCATAGACTCTGCAGCCGCGGCCTGTACCCAGGGCATACCTTTCAGAGCATCGCTGGGCGCAACACCGGAGCAAAGAAGCATGAAGGATGTGGCGGAACAGATGAGGATTGTATCAATAAATACGGACAGCATCTGCACAAGTCCCTGCTTTACAGGGTGAGATACAGAGGCGCTGGCTGCCGCGTTGGGAGCAGAACCAACACCGGCCTCGTTGGAGAACAGTCCCCTCTTGATACCCTGCATGATACAGGATCCGGTAAATCCGCCGAAGATGGCCTGAAAGTCAAATGCGCTGCTGAAGATGGAAATGAACATCTGCGGGATCAGATTAAAATGGGTTATTACGATAAACAGCGCAACTGCCAGGTAGAAAATTCCCATTACCGGAACCAGAACGCCTGTGATCTTTGAGATCTGTGTGCTTCCGCCGAAGATACAGATACAGAAGATGACTGCCAGGATGACGCCGATGATCACCGGTGTGCTGGACTCGTTAAAGAAGCTGTACGTTCTGAAGGAGTCAGTAATGTTGAAAGATGCCACCATGTTGAAACCAACCATGTAGGTGAGGATCAGGAACACAGCAAATACTCCGCCCAGCCAACGCTTTTTCAGAGCAGCCTGGATGTAGTAGGCGGGTCCTCCGTAGCAGGTGCCGTCCTGTGCTTTTCTTTTGTAGATCTGTGCCAGAGTACTCTCGATGAATGCAGATGCACTCCCCAGGATGGCTGTCAGCCACATCCAGAATACTGCGCCCGGGCCGCCGATGCAGATGGCGGTGGAGATACCTGCAATATTTCCCGTACCTACTCGTGAAGCGGTAGAAACCATCAGAGCCTGGAAGGAGGAAAGTCCGTCGTCATTGTCCTTTGGCTCCATAACAACGCGAATGGATTCGCGCAGCATGCGAAACTGTACACCTTTTGTTCTGATTGTAAAATAGATGCCTGTCCCAAGAAGCAGCACGATCAGAATGTAGGAGTATAACAGGTCGCTCAAGGTGTTGATAATCTGTGCAAACATGTTTGCCCCTCTCTTTCTTTTGTTTTATTTTTTTATATTTATGTGGTGAAAATAAAGTCGGATATCTGCCGGAATAGCCTGGAATACAGACGAATGCAGATCTGACGGCAGACCACTATATCATATCGCAATTCCCTATAGTTTGTCCAGATAAAAATAGTATGAAATGCAACTTATATGTTTCTGTACTAAGAAAATACAGAGTGAAATCTGGAAAATCCGGGCTGAAAACTTGACAGACGGGCTTCCTATGGTAAAATTAGAAATAGTGTACATTTACGCAAATTATTAGGAGGAATGAACAATGGCAGTACCTTATAATCATAAGGCGATCGAGAAGAAGTGGCGGGAAAACTGGGAAAAGAACCCGGTGAATACCAAAGAAGATAAGAACGGCAATAAGCGTGAAAAATATTACTGTCTGGACATGTTCCCGTATCCTTCCGGAAACGGGCTCCATGTAGGACATTGGAGAGGATATGTGATCTCTGACGTGTGGAGCAGATACAAACTGCTGCAGGGATACTATATCATCCATCCCATGGGATGGGATGCTTTTGGTCTTCCGGCTGAGAACTATGCCATCAAGATGGGGGTGCACCCGGCAAAGTCCACAGCTGAGAACATCAGGCGCATCAAGGAGCAGATCAACCAGATTGCGGCTCTCTACGACTGGGATCTGGAGGTCAATACGACAGACCCGAACTATTACAAGTGGACACAGTGGATCTTTGTGAAAATGTTCAAAGCAGGCCTGGCATATGAAAAGGAATTTCCCATCAACTGGTGCCCATCCTGTAAGACAGGACTTGCAAACGAGGAAGTTGTCAACGGAAAATGTGAGCGCTGCGGTACAGAGGTGACCAAGAAGAACCTCCGCCAGTGGATGCTGAAGATCACAGCCTACGCAGAGCGTCTCTTAAATGATCTGGACAAACTGGACTGGCCGGAGAAAGTAAAGAAGATGCAGACAGACTGGATCGGCAAATCCTACGGCGCTGAGGTGGACTTCCCGGTAGAAGGCAGAGAGGAGAAGATCACAGTCTACACCACCCGTCCCGACACGCTGCACGGCGCCACCTTCATGGTGCTGGCGCCGGAGCATGAGCTGGCGGCCTCTCTGGCTACACCGGAGAATAAAGAGGCTGTGGAAAGATATATCTACGAGGCTTCCATGAAATCCAATGTGGACCGTATGCAGGACAAGGAAAAGACAGGTGTGTTCACAGGAACCTATGCCATCAATCCGCTGAACGGTGCGAAAGTGCCGATCTGGCTCTCTGACTATGTACTGGCAGATTACGGTACCGGAGCCATCATGTGTGTGCCTGCACACGATGACCGTGACTTTGAGTTTGCGAAGAAATTTGATATTCCGATCATCCAGGTTATCTCAAAGGATGGAAAAGAGATTGAGAATATGACAGAGGCCTACACAGAAGCGTCCGGAGTCATGATCAACTCCGGCGAGTGGAACGGCATGGAGTCCTCCGTGCTGAAGAAGGAAGGTCCCCACATTATAGAAGAAAAAGGTATCGGACGTGCCACAGTGAACTACAAGCTGCGCGACTGGGTATTCTCCCGCCAGCGCTACTGGGGTGAGCCCATCCCTATCGTACACTGCCCGGACTGCGGCGCTGTGCCTGTACCGGAGGAAGAGCTTCCGTTGCAGCTGCCGGATGTGGAGTCCTATGAGCCCACAGGAACAGGCGAGTCACCGCTGGCAGCCATCGACGAGTGGGTGAACTGCAAGTGTCCGGTCTGCGGAAAACCGGCCAAGAGAGAGACAAACACCATGCCCCAGTGGGCAGGATCTTCCTGGTATTTCCTCCGCTATGTGGACAACCACAATGACAAGGAGCTGGTTTCCAGGGAGAAGGCAGACGCCCTCCTGCCGGTGGATATGTATATCGGCGGCGTGGAGCACGCGGTGCTTCACCTTCTGTACTCCAGATTTTATACAAAATTCCTCTGTGACATCGGAGTGATCGACTTTGACGAGCCCTTTACCAAGCTGTTCAACCAGGGTATGATCACTGGAAAGAACGGCATCAAGATGAGCAAATCCAAGGGAAATGTCGTCTCCCCGGACGACCTTGTCCGCGACTACGGTTGCGACTCCCTGCGTATGTACGAGCTCTTCGTGGGGCCGCCGGAGCTGGATGCAGAGTGGGATGACAGAGGGATTGACGGTGTGTACCGTTTCCTCAAGAAAGTCTGGAACCTGCTTCAGGACAGCAAGGAGAAAGACATCAAGGCCACAAAAGATATGCTCAAGGAGCGCCACAGACTGGTTTACGACGTGACCACACGTCTGGAGAACTTCAGCCTGAACACGGTCATCTCCGCATTTATGGAGCACACCAACAGCCTGGCCGCCATCGCCAAGAAAGAGGGCGGCGTGGACAAGGAGACCCTGGAGACTATGGCAGTGCTTCTGGCGCCCTTCGCACCTCACATGGCAGAGGAGATGTGGGAGGAGCTGGGCCACACAGAGACTGTCTTCCACGCAGGATGGCCGAGCTATGACGAGGAAGCCATGAAGGACGACGAGGTAGAGATCGCTGTCCAGGTCAACGGCAAGACAAGGGCAGTTGTGGCTCTTCCTGCTGATGTATCCAAAGAGGACGCTATTGCAAAAGGAAAGGAAGCTGTCCAGGATAAACTGACCGGAAACATTGTGAAAGAGATCTATGTGCCGGGCAGGATCATCAATATTGTAGTAAAATAGTGACATAGACGATAGAAATTTAGTCAGAGGCAGCCGCCGGCGGGCTCTTAAGGGAGCGGGCAGGGCGGCTGTCTTTTTGCGCCTTTTAGAGAAGAGACTGTATCTGCGGAAAAAGAGAGAAAAAAGCAGCCATGTGTATTATAATAGGAGTAAGATAGAGGGAGGTTGACAGGATGTTTTTGAGCGAAAAGGAATACGGGCATGCAGTTGCTGTCCTGTCCGGCAAAGTGGAGAAAACGCCCTTTTTTGCCGAGGTGGAGCAGTGGTTTAAAAATGCGTTCAGACTGCAGCTCTACGACTATTACTGTGACTGCACCAATGGGGGCCTTCCCCGGGTTCGTCTGCTCCTCTGGGATCGGGGCTGCGCCGGGAAGATGAAGAGGGGAGCAGAGTTTGATGAGAAAAAACAGAGGCGCATAGCCGGGGAATTTGCCAATCTGTGCAGAAAATATGACGTGCACCCAGATTACCACAGACCGCAGGATGTTTTTGTTTGTTATGATACATTAAAAGATGAGATGCAAAAGAGAGTGCTTCGGCAATGCGCCGGGGAACTGAAAGCGCTGGAGATCCCTGATATATGGCGGGTGGAGATTATCTTTGACAGGGTGCATATTTTTTTCGTGACAGATGAGCAGGAGGCCCTGCACCGCCGGGATGGCGTGTGCGGCAGTGTGAAAAGAGAAGTGGAGGAGATCGTAAAACAAAAGGACGTATTTGGAGCTTTTGAGGACGGGGTGCAGTGTGTGTTCACAAGCCGACAGACTTTGGATGAAAAATATGATGGAAAGATGTTCTATTACACAAGATAGCCGATAAGGAGGTTGGATCATTGGAGAGATGTAAGTGGTGCATGTGCAACGAAAAGATGATCCGGTATCACGATGAGGAGTGGGGTGTTCCCCTGTATGATGACCGGAAACAGTTTGAGTTCCTGATGATGGAGGTCATGCAGTGCGGCCTGAACTGGAATATGATGATACAGAAACGGGAGATTTTTCAGCAGTGCTTTGACGGGTTTGACTTTGATAAAGTGTCAGCCTACGGAGAGGAGGATGTGAGCCGGATCATGGAGACGGAGGGGATGATCCGCTCAGAGAGAAAGATCCGTGCTGTCATACACAATGCCCGGTGCTTCCAGAAGATCCGGGAGGAGGCGGGCTCTTTCAGCGACTACCTGTGGAGTTTCACAGGAGGAAAAACCTATGTCTATCCGGCGCACCAGACAGAGGGGATGCCGGCCAGCAATGACTTGTCGGATCGGATCAGCCGGGATTTGAAAAGGAGAGGGCTGAAATACATGGGATCTATCACCGTGTATTCCCACTTGCAGGCATGCGGGATGATTAATGATCACCAGAGAGACTGCTTCCGGTATGAGGAGCTGCTGAAGCTGGCGGATGTGGAGGAGAGAGAAGAAAAAGAACAGTAAGCGAGGGCAGATCTAATTTTCCTGTGGATGAGAGATATAGAAGGAAAGTGAGGAGGAAAACATGCTTGAGATAGAGAGCTGGACAGAACATTTTATACAGGTATTAAGGGAAACTTTTGGAGAGCGGATCTGGTTTGCGGGCCTTCAGGGAAGCCGGGGGCGGGGAGAGGAGTCTGAAGGAAGCGATATTGACCTGGTGGTAATCCTGGATGAACTCACAACCGGCGACATACGGACTTATGATAAGATGCTGGATGGGCTGCCGGACAGAGAGCTTGTCTGTGGATTTCTCTCCGGGAAAGCAGAACTTTTTAAATGGGAACCGTCAGATCTTTTCCAGTTCTATTATGACACAAGGCCGATTGTGGGGAGTCTGGATGAGCTGCTGGAGCGGATTGACGAAGAAGCGGTGCGCCGGGCAGTCAGGCTGGGAGTGTGCAATATTTACCACGGCTGCATACACAACATGCTGTACGACAGGCAGGAGGAGATCCTGAAAGGACTGTACAAGTCGGCATCATTTGTGGTGCAGGCCATCTGTTTTATGGAGACAGGGAGATATATCAGAAAACAGAAGAATCTCCTTGACATAGCCGGGGAAGAAGAACAGAATATTGTCAAAACATTTCTGGAGCTGAAGGCAGGCGGAAAGACAGAGTTTGAAGAGATGTCGGACAGGCTGCTTCTGTGGGCGCAGGGGTGGATCAACAGACTGTAAGGAGGATGGGCAGATGATTGAAGACAAAGACTATATTATGCGGCTGACGCATGAAATTGCGCGCACACTGATCAAACTGATCTTTAACAGGGACATTGACAAAGAGGATGAGACCCCTGTTTCTCTGGAGAGGCTGCAGCAGTTTAAAAAGCTGACCGTCATGATAGACGACGGTCAGATCAACGAGGCGGAAAACCAGCTCCTGGACGAGCTGGACCCGGACAGTCAGTCCTACTTTGAGATGGCTTTGCTCTTCTATGAGAAGCTGGGATGCAAGGGCGAGGAGTTTCTGGAAGAGCACGGCTTTACCCAGGATGAGGTGATGGACGGGCTGCAGTATATTGTGGATTATTATGGATACGGGGACCTGTGGGACCCGGTGAGCAGGTGAGAAGATGGAAAAAGTGCTTGTGATTGGATGCCCCGGCGCGGGGAAAAGTACCTTTGCCCGGAAGCTGCGGGACAGGACATCGCTGCCTTTGTATTACCTGGATATGATCTGGCACAGGGCTGACGGCACCAACATTTCCAGGGAAGCGTTTGTCAGGCAGGTAAGTGAGATTGTAGGCAGAGAACAGTGGATCATAGACGGCAACTATTTGAATTCCCTGGAAATGAGGCTTCAGGAGTGCGACACAGTATTTCTTCTGGACTATCCCCTGGAACTGTGTCTGGCCGGAGCCAAAGAGCGTATTGGAGAAAAGCGGGAAGACCTGCCCTGGATCGAGACGGAGTTTGACCAAGAGTTCCGCCGGTGGATCGTTGATTTTCCGAAGGAGCAGCTTCCCCGGATCTACCGGATGCTGGAAAAGTACAGCGACAACAGAGAACTCTTTGTTTTCAGGAAAAGAGAGGATGCGGAGGCGTATCTGGCTTTGCTGGAACAGAGGAAATAGAGGAAAATGAGCAGGGAAACGAAAGGAAAAAGGTTATGGATCTTTTGAGGATAGCCCTTCTTCAGATTGCCCCCTGCGGTTCTCTGGAGGGGAATCTGAAAAAGGGAGTGGAATACTGTAAAAAAGCAAAAGAGATGGGAGCCCACATTGCTCTGCTTCCGGAGATGTGGAGCTGCGGCTATGATATATGCAGAAGACCTTTTGAAGAGTGGAAGAAGGAGGGGGTCCCGGCGGACAGCTCCTTTGTTCGGACGTTTGGGGGGGGGCTGGCCAGAGAGCTTTCCATGGCAATCGGCATTACCTTCCTTGAAAAGTGTGGGGAGGGATGTCGAAACACACTGGTTTTATGTGACTGGAAGGGGAAAAGAGTACTTACCTATGCAAAAGTGCATACCTGTGAGTTCGGGGAAGAGGCGGACCTGATGCTGAAGGGTGCGGAGATCATTCTCGTGCCCAATGCCTGTCCCATGGAGATCAACCGGCTCTCCCAGCTTCGGGCCAGAGCTTTTGAGAATATGACAGCCATCTGTACCTGCAATTACCCGGGCACGGTGCCGGATTGCAATGGCGGCTCCAATGTCTTTGACGGAGTGGCCTATCTGCCGGATCTTCCGGGCTCCAGAGACATGTGCATCCTGCAGGCCGGGGCGGAGGAAGGCGTCTTCCTGGCTGACATAGACCTGTCCATGCTCCGCAGATACAGAGAGAGTGAGGTCCACGGGAACGCCTACCGGCGCCCGGAGAAGTACGGTCTTCTGACGGGAAGAGACATTGAGGAACCCTTTGTCAGGAGTGACCACAAGAGATAGGAGGATACAGAACATGAAGATTGAGATAGGAAAAGAGTTCCCCGGATATTTCAAATCCCTTTACCCGGAGGAGTTCCAGCTTTTTTCCCACTTTGAGACGACCGCCGCCGTCCCCGGCGCACTCTTTGCCATCACTACGTGGAAGGAGAACGGGAAGCCTAATGTGTGCCTCCATAGCTGGAGCTGCTTTCACGGGGACAAGACCGCCTTTTTTGCGGTCATGGGCAATCTGTACCAGCATACTCACACCTACGCCAACATCCTGCGGGAGAAATGCTTCTGCGTCAATTTCCTGCCCATCAGCTGCTACGGCAGGCTGACAGAGACCATTTTCCATAACGACTACGACAGCGATGAGTTTCAGACAGGAGATTTCATTCTGGAGGAGGCCAGGACCATCCATGCCCCGGTGATCCGGGAGGCGTTTTTGACTATGGAGTGCACTCTGCGGGACGTCCAGGACTTAAGCGGCGCCGGCATGGCCGCCATGGTCATCGGAGAGGTACAGCACATGTCCGTGGAGGAGGACTATGCCCAGGGCTATGCGAAAAGATACGGGAAGGAGGGCTTTATGATGCTTGTGCCCTCGCCCCAGGACCTTGTCACCGGGGAGCCGGATCTGTCGGCCATCGGGACGGTGAAGATTGAGAAATACGATTGAAGAGGAGAGAAAACGTGGAACAGACAGTTGCTGTAAACGGAACAGAGTACACCATCCTTAAGCTCCTGGGAAAAGGGAAGGGCGGCTATTCTTACCTGGCCCTTGCGGGAGGAAGATACGTGGTATTAAAGCAGATACACCATGAGCCCTGCGATTACTACCAGTTCGGGGATAAGCTGGAGGCGGAGCTGCGGGACTATGAAAGACTGAGAAATGTGGGAATCCCCATGCCAGAGCTGCTGGATGTGGACCGGGGGAAGGAGCGGATCGTCAAGGAGTTCATAGAGGGAGAGACCGTGTATGACCTCGTGTTAAGAGACAGACTGCCGGAAACCTGCGCGGAGCAGGTCAGGGACATGTGCCGCTGCCTCGGCCCGGCAGGACTCAACATCGATTATTTTCCCACCAACTTTATCTTGCGGGAGGGAGTCTTATATTATATTGATTACGAGTGCAACGACTATATGGAGGAATGGGATTTTGAACACTGGGGCGTCCGGTACTGGTCCGGGACGCCGGAGTTTTGGCAGTATGCCAGGGACCACGAAAATGAGTTCCAAAGGCAGCAGCGCTCTTTCTGGGAAGTCTTTGGCGAAGCGAAGAAAATGGTGCTCTCCACTGCTGCGGGGGACAGAGTTTCCTCCAGGATGATGAGCGTTATCCAGATGGAGGGGCTTCTGTATTTTCAGACAGACAGGGCCTTCCTCAAATACAGACAGCTTGCAGAGAATAAGAACGCAGCTCTTTGCATGGACAACATACAGATCGAGGGCATCTGCAGGGAGCTGGGGCATCCCATGGAAAATGAGAGATTTGCCGGGCTGTACGGAAAACATTTTCCCGGTTCCTTTGAGCGGTATTCCGGCCTGAAAAATGAGAGGTTGTTTGTCATGAGCCCGGTCTTCATCAAGAGATGGATCTACCGGGATGGGCTGCCCTTTGAAGAGGTGTTTGAAGCGGAAGGAGAGAGGTATTCCCTGACGGAATATAAGGGGGAGTGAGAGGGGAGCTGGTCAGCAGCGCTATCCCAAGAAAGCAGACAAAGTAGGAGACATACATGGGGTTGCGGGAAAAGCGGCAAATGCCGTCAGTGTTGAGTCCGCTTTTATCCGGCGAGGAGAAGGCCTTTACTGTGAACAGACAGAGGAGCAGCCCCAGAAGGTAGCAGATGAGCCCGACAAGAAAGAGTGGAGACAGCTTCGGTTTTACCGTGAGAAAGAAGGGATAGAGGATAACCCCTGCGTTTGTCAACTGATATATGTAATAAGCTGTTTTTTCGTTTCCCTTCAGGGGCGCAAACATGGCTGCCCTCTGCAGGGAGGTCCTGTCGAGAACTGCCAGGACGGCAAATCTGATAAAGAAAAAGGGAAGCAGCAGTATAAATCCGTTCATTTTCTTTCCTCCTGAAAATGTTACAGGCGCAGACCGAGAAGTCTGCACCTGCACATTTTATTGATGTAAATTTAATCGTTTCTTTTGCCCTCCAGCTTCCAGATATGTCCATCTCTCTGGAAATACAGGCATACCAGGATGCCCGCAAATGCGATCACAAAGAACAGAAAGGCTGCGCCTGACCCCTTTCCTGTGCCAAACAGGAGAGACGGGATGCTGCCCTTATCCTGGTCTGCCATAAAGGGCTCAAAGACCTGGTCTACGAGAACGCCGCCCAGCAGATAGCCCACGGGTATGGTGAAAAACTGCAGAGTATTTCTTGCGGAGTAGACCCGCCCCTGCATCTCCACAGGAATGTGGGTGCGGAAGAGGGCGTCCATGTTGGTGTTCATGACCGGGATAAATAGCCAGCCAAGGATGGCTCCCAGACACCATACAGGAGTGCCCCGGCCAAGAGCCAGCAGAAAGTTTTCCGTGCTCATGGAAAAGAGGAGGGAGAGGCAGATGGCTCCGACCCGGCTCTTTGGGGCTGGCAGGAAGGTGGCGATGACACTGCCGGTTACATTTGCCAGGCCCGTACAGGTGGACACCAGTGCCAGTGCAGCCTGGCTTCCTCCGTCTCTGGAGAGTAGCATAGCGGGGAGGGCGGCGTTGTACACAGAAGCCACCAGATTGATGCAGGCCAGAAAGAGGATAAGATCCAGGATGCCCCGGTTCTCTCTCAGGTAGCGGAGCCCCTGGCCGGCGGTCTGCAGCACAGACGCCTGTTCAGTGTTCCGCTTGGACAGGTCCTGCTCCGGGAGCTTCACAAAGAAGGCCAGGGAGAGGAAAGCTGCCGTGAAGGTGAGAAGATCAAAGGCGATCACTGTGTAAATGCCAAAAGCCGATAGAAGAGCTGTGGCGAAAACCGGTGACAGTATGGTCACAAGGGAGTTGGAAAAGGCCCGCATCCCCGCTGCTTTCTGGTATTGTTCTCTGGGAGTTAAAAGGCTCACGGCCACGTCTGAAGCAGGCTGCTGCAGCGTATTTCCGAGGCCGTTCAGGGCATTGATCACATACAGATGCCAGAGCTTCAGCTGTCCAGTCACAAGAAGGACCAGGACAGACAGAGTGCACAGAGCCGCAAAGCTGTCGCACACCAGCATGGTGCGCTTTTTGTTCCACCGGTCGCTTAAGGCCCCCGCGAAAATGCTCAGAAGCACATAGGGGGCATAGGAACACACAGTCATAAGGGAGGAGGCAAGGGCCGATCCCTCCTGCTGGTAGGCCCATATGACAAGTGCATAGCTTGTCATGGAGCTGCCAAGGGCAGAGAAGCCCTGGGTTGCCCAGAGAATGATAAAGGTGTGTAATCCGTTAAATAATGTATTCAGTTTTTGTATCATGACTTTGCTCCTTTTCCTTATGATAAAACAGATCAAAAGTGCAAAGCCTTTCTTTCCGGACGGAAGTTATCCTATTTGAAGCAAGCTCCGTGTCAGTCCCGCCCGGGATCAGACTCTGCACGGAGCATGAGCAATACAAAGCCTCATGTCGGAGCTCCTTTCTGATAAGAGGTGTATATAGTTTCGATTATCTGTCTATTATATCGGAAACCCGGTCTGATGGCAACAGTGGCTTTGGGCAGATTTTTGTGGTAAAATCCTGGAAGGAGGACAGATATGAAGCAGATATTTGAGTACGATGAGATCATTCACGAAGTGCCGGACAAAGGCGGTGCGTACGTGATCTTTCCCTGGGATATCAGAGAGGTGTTCGGGAAAGGGCGCTGGTGACAGAATACACATTAAAATTGAGGAGAGAGAAGAGTAAGATGAAGATCAGACAGGAAACACCAAAAGATTACGAAGAAGTATATGAACTGATCAGGGAGGCGTTTGCATCCGCTGAACATGCGGATGGAAACGAGCAGGATCTGGTGGAGGCGCTTAGAAAAGGAGATGCCTTTATACCGGAGCTTTCCCTTGTGGCGGAAGAAGACGGCCGGCTGGCAGGGCATATTCTTTTTACAAAGGCACAGGTGGGGGAGGCAGAGGTGCTGGCCCTGGCGCCACTGTCAGTGCGTCCTGCTTTTCAGAGACAGGGTGTGGGGACAGCTCTGATCGAGGAGGGCCACCGGATCGCCAGAAAGATGGGATATGCCTACTCCATTGTGCTGGGGAGTGACAGCTATTATCCAAGGACAGGTTACAGAGAGGCTGTACATTTTGGCGTGGAAGTGCCGGATGGGATCCCTTCTGCCAATTTTATGGCAGTACGCCTGCGGGAAGACGCGCGGCCTCTTGGCGGACAGATAATTTACGCAGAAGAATTTGGGATGTGACTGTATAATCTGAAATACAGTGCAGCGGCGGCATTGACAGAAGCCGCCTTTTGCTATAGACTACATCTTGTTTACAAGTAAACTATAAAACAGATAAAGGAGAGGACATGCAAAGAACAGTGGAGGCCATGCTTGGCTATTTTAACCAGATCAGGCAGGTATATGCGAATGAACTGAATAAAAAAGTGGCGCAGGAAAAATTCTCCCCAAACGAGATGTCTGTGCTGATCCTCCTCTCTAACAATAAAACCATCAACACGGCCAGCCAGCTGAAAGTGATCCTGGGGGTCTCTAAAGGACTGGTGAGCCGCAGCGTGGAAGCGCTGGCGGAAAAAGGCCTTGTGGATTGCAGGCAGGATGAGCGTGACCGGAGGATCCAGAGGATCTATCTGACAGAGAGGGCGCAGCCTCTGGTGGTGAGGATGAAAAGCGAGATAGAAAAGATCAATGAAGCGTTTCTGGACGGGATCTCCCAGGAGGAGATAGACCAGATGGAGGAGACGATGACAAAGATCCTTGACAGATTTACGGAAAAGGGAGATCGATAGACAATGAAAATGGAGATGTCAAGGGAAGTGAAGGCTCACTTCCCTTTTCTTGTGAGGTGCATATAGTACACAACGCCTGTCAGATCTGCCAGAGCCCATCCAATGGGAACAGACATCCAGATGCCTGTGACTCCCAGCTGGGGGATGGCGGACAGGAGGTAGGCCAGGGCCACCCGGGTGCCCAGGGAGATGACTGTCAGTACTACGGACATGCTGGGGCGGGCGATGGCCCGGTAGAGCCCGTAGAGAAGGAACAGAAGGCCGATCCCAAAGTAGAAGGCTCCTTCAATATGCAGATAATGAACGCCGGCGGCAATGATCTCCGTCTCCTCCGAGGACACGAATATCTTCATCAGAGGTTCTGCAAAGAGACACACAAGAAGGCTGATGAGAAGGCAGAAGACGAAGGCGCACAAAAAAGCGCTCTTCATACCCTGCCGGATCCGGTCTTCTTTTTTTGCGCCATAATTCTGGGCGATAAAGGTGGAAAATGCATTTCCAAAGTCCTGTACAGGCATGTAGGCAAAGGAGTCGATCTTCACCGCTGCCGCAAAAGCAGCCATGATGACAGGCCCAAAGCTGTTGACAAGCCCCTGGACCATGAGGATGCCAAAATTCATGACAGACTGCTGAAGGCAGGTGAGAAAGGAGAAGCTGGTGATCTCGTGGAAAATGCTTTGATCCCATTTTCTGTGCTGCCGCCCCGGCATCAGCTCCGGAAAGCGGACTTTTGTGTAGAAGGCCAGCCCGGCGCCGGATACGTACTGGGAGAGGATGGTGGCAAAGGCAGCACCCCCGACGCCCCAGCGGAAGATCACGACGAACACAAGGTCCAGCACAATATTCATTACGGCAGAGACAGCCAGAAAAAGGAGGGGAGCCCGGGAGTTTCCCACAGAGCGAAGCAGGCAGGAAAAATAATTGTAGAGAAATGTGCCTATAATTCCGGCAAATATAATGAGCAGATAGTCCTTCATCAGTCCTGTGATGGAACCTGGAACCCGAAGGAACCAGATGATCCCGTCAATGCCGATAAAGACAGCTGCATTCAGCACCACGGTCACTGCTCCGATAAAGACGAAAGACTGGAAGATGCCTGATTTCATGCGGTCAAAGTCCTGCTGGCCGAAACTGATGGAAAAAGAGGCGCCGCTGCCCATGCAGAGCCCCAGGATAATGGATGTGAGAAAGGTCATCAGTGTGTAGGAAGATCCCACAGCTGCCAGGGCATCTGCCCCCAGAAAGCGTCCCACGATGATCGTGTCTGCAATATTATAGCACTGCTGCAACAAGTTTCCCGCGATCATGGGCAGTGCGAAGATCAGTAGGCTTTTGGTGATGCTGCCTGACAGAAGTTTACTTTCCTGCATAGATTTTCCTCCGGCTGTTTCTAAAATATCTCTTCTTATTATAGAAAGCGCTGCAGCCTGTGTCAATTGCCTGGCAGGGGCGGATGATAGAGGGATAAAAGAGTTGACGCCGCAGGGGAAACCCGATATGATAGAGAAAATCACGGCGGCCAGGGCCGCTTGAGGGAGGGTTTTATGGGATTTGATCTGGATGTGAGTATTCCGGTTTTAACCGTATTTATACAGGGGATTCTGAGCTTTCTGTCGCCCTGCGTGTTTCCCCTTATTCCGCTCTATGTCAGCTATCTGTCCGGCGGGACGGGAGTGAAGGATGAGACGGGGGCGTGGCATTATCCCAGGAGGAAAGTTCTGGTCAATACAGTGTTTTTTGTGCTGGGTATCAGTTTTACTTTTTTCCTTCTGGGACTTGGCTTCTCGGCGGCGGGAAGTTTTTTCAGGGATTATCAGAATATATTTGCAAAAGCAGGAGGGATCCTTGTCATTGCCCTGGGGCTTTA
Organism: Lachnoclostridium phocaeense; assembly: GCF_959599685.1. Classification (NCBI taxonomy): domain Bacteria; kingdom Bacillati; phylum Bacillota; class Clostridia; order Lachnospirales; family Lachnospiraceae; genus Lachnoclostridium; species Lachnoclostridium phocaeense. The sequence goes on along the minus strand of NZ_CAUGIN010000001.1, from coordinate 138,788 downwards.
TCAGCTGGGGGTGTTCGGCTCTTCCAGGCTTCTTGGCAATGAGCACAGGCTGCCTTTTCATCTGGACCGGATGGCCATGTCCCCGGTGACGGCTCTGCTGATGGGATTCTCCTTCAGCTTTGCCTGGACACCCTGCGTGGGGCCGGCTCTTTCCAGCGTTCTCCTCATGACGGCTTCTGCCGGGACAAGGGCAAAGGGATTTCTTATGATCGGCGTGTACACCCTTGGATTCGTTCTGCCCTTCCTGGCAGCAGGGATTTTCACGACTACTCTTTTGAAAAATTTTCAGAAATACAGAAATATCGTGAAGTACACAGTAAAGATCGGGGCAGTGCTGATGATCTTTATGGGCTTTATGATGTTTACCGGGAAAATGAACGATATTACAGGATATCTCTCCGGTGTGGGGGCCGGACAGGAGAGTGCGGCCGGGGACAGCGGCAGCGCGGCGGCGCCGGCGGAAGGAGAGAAAGAGACAGCTGAGGATGCAGGAGACGATGCGGAAGAGGATGCCGGGCAGGCCGGGAGCGTGGAATTTACGCTGACAGATCAGTACGGCGCGCCGCACAGTATTTCTGACTACAGGGGAAAAGTGATCTTTCTTAATTTCTGGGCCACCTGGTGTTCGCCCTGCAGGATGGAGATGCCGGATATCCAGTCTCTTTACCAGGAATATGCAGCCGCGGGAGACGATGCGGAAGTCGTTTTCCTGAGCGTTGCTACGCCGGGCATCGGCGGCGAGGGGACAAAGGAAGAGGTGATCCGCTTCATGGAGGAAAATGGTTACACATACCCTGTGCTCATGGATGAGACAGGAGAGGTGAGCGCCATGTTCGGCATCAGCGCCTACCCCACCACCTATATGATCGACCGGGAGGGAAAGGTGTACGGGTATGTAAGCGGTGCGCTGAGCCGTGAAAACATGGAGAGCATTATCCGGCAGACCCTGGAGGGAAAACAGATATAAAAAAGACGTGCGCAGAGGAGTCTGATTTTCTTCTCTGCGCACGTCTTTTATGATTAAGTTCTGTGTTCTATTTACTTTCCAGGATCTTGTCAATGCTTACCAGCTTGACGCTGAGAACGAAGATCTCTGTGGCCACTTTCAGCTCCTCAGCGGTTGGGTAGGAGGGGGCAATACGGATATTGCTATCCTGGGGATCCTTGCCGTAGGGGAAGGTGGCGCCAGCGTCTGTCATGATAAGGCCTGCCTCTTTTGCTTTTGCAACGATCTTCTTTGCGCATCCCGGAAGGGCGTCAAAGGAGATGAAGTAACCGCCTCTGGGAGACAGCCAGGAACCGATGCCAAGGCCGCCGATCTCTTTTTCCAGAGTGGAAATAACAGCTTCAAATTTCGGACGCATAATGTCCGCATGTTTTTTCATGTGCTGCACCATGCCGTGGATATCCTTGAAATATCTTGCGTGGCGGAGCTGGTTTACCTTGTCATGTCCGATGGTCTGGATCTGCATCTGCTCCCGGATTGCCTTCAGGTTGGCAGTGGAAGCTGCAATGGCAGCGATGCCGGAGCCGGGGAAGCTGATCTTGGATGTGGAGGAGAATTTGTACACCATGTCCGGATGTCCCTCTTTTTTACACTCCATAAGGATCTCGATCAGGTAATCCTGCTTATCTTCATATAAATGGTGGATGCCGTAGGCGTTGTCCCAGAAGATACGGAAATCTTCCGCAGCCGGGTTCAGCTTGGCAAAACGGTGCACAGTCTCGTCAGAGTATGTGATGCCCTGGGGGTTGGAGTATTTGGGTACGCACCAGATTCCCTTGATGGCCGGGTCTGTGCTTACCAGCTCCTCAACGATATCCATATCCGGGCCTGTGGGAGTCATGGGTACATTGACCATCTCAATGCCGAAGTACTCTGTGATCTTGAAGTGGCGGTCATAGCCCGGGACCGGACATAAGAATTTTACCTTGTCCAGCTTGCACCAGGGGGTGCTGCCCATAACGCCGTGGGTCATGGAGCGGGCGATGGTGTCGTACATGATGTTCAGACTGGAGTTGCCGAAGATCACGATATTTTCTTTTGGAACTTCCATCATGTCGGCAAGAAGCTGCTTTGCCTCTCTGATGCCGTCCAGAACGCCGTAGTTGCGGCAGTCCACGCCCTCCTCGCACACAAGGTCAGAGCTGCTGTTCAGAACATCCATCATGCCCATGGACAGATTCAACTGTTCTGTGGACGGTTTTCCGCGGGACATATCCAGCTTCAGTCCCTGGGATTTTACCTGCTCAAACTCTGCTTCCAGTTCGGATTTGATTTTCAACAGTTCTTCTTTTGATAATTCTTCATATGCTGCCATCCTTGCATCCTCCATCATAGTTTTACTCATTTTTTCACTCAATGTCACCATTGTAGCGGGAAACTGAACGCCCGTCAATTGTTTCCTGCAAAAAATATCTATTAAATAAGGAAATTCGTAAGAAATATCAATAAAAATGAAATTTCAAATTATTTTTCATTCATTTTGTGAGGGGGATAGAGTGGAACAAAGAGTGCAGAAGATGATGCTATGTAAGCGGCGTGACAGAATGCATCTGCGCCAGCTGCACGCCGCAAAGAGTGGGCCGCCTATTTCATGGACGGCTGGGACAGGATAGAGCGGACATGCTCGATCTCCTGCTGGCTTGCCTTGGCGGCCGGCACATAGTAGCTGCGCTCGCGGGCAAGGTCATAGAGCTTCTCCTGGGACATCTCGCAAGCATTACGCATCTGTTTTAAACACTGTTTCAGTTCTTTGTTTTCCGTCTGGGGGATCATCTCGCCAAAGCGGGTGAGTTCTCCGTTTACACCTGCAAGGGCATCTGCCACCATAGTCTTTTCGTTCAGCATCGTTTTTCCTCCTTGCTGCTGGTTTTCATTTTTCAGTCTTGGCTTTCAGCCTGTGGGGCTTACAGAAAGCGCATCAGTTCCTGCTTGTTCTGCATGGCACAGTCTGCTGCGTCCTGGAACAGCTTTTTCACCTCTGCATCCTGGGCCATATTGGCGTACTCTGTCATTTTCTGGCAGCTGGTCTCATAACCGCCGATGAGATGACGCAGGTTCTGCAGGTCGAGAACAGATATTTCAGACATATCCTTTACCTCCTTTTCATGTATTCCGATGATAGTGTTTGGAAAAATATGAGAAAATATACAAAATGTGAAAAATTTCTGCTTCCGGCCTGCCCGGGCGGCGTACATGTGCGCTGTACATGGAAGCGGGATAGCGGCTCGCTGCTTTACTTCCGGGGCTGGAAATGCTATATTACAGACAGGTAAAAGCTTAAAGAAAGGACTGCCGGGAAAAGCAGGTCAAAAGCCTGGCCGGCAGTCAGAAACAGGAGGTAGAGACAGAATATGAAAGTAGGCATTTTAGGGGCAGGCAGGATAGCCGCCACCATGGCGAAGACGCTGAATGGGATGAAAGAGGCGCAGTGCTACGCTGTAGCTTCTAGGAGTCTGGAGAAAGCGGAGGCGTTTGCACAGAAAAATCATGTGGAGAAGGCTTATGGTTCGTACGAGGAAATGCTTTCCGATGAGAATGTGGATCTTGTCTACATCGCCACGCCCCACTCCCATCACCTGGAGCACGGAAAACTTTGTATTTCCTACGGAAAACCGGTGCTCTGCGAAAAGTCCTTTACAGCCAATGCAGCCCAGGCCAGGGAGCTTCTGGACTATGCAGCTGAGAAAAAAGTGTTCATCACAGAGGCGATCTGGACAAGGTATATGCCCTCCCGGAAGATGATCGACGACATTATCGCTTCCGGGGAACTGGGGGAGATCAAAATGATCAGCGCCAATCTGGGGTACGAGCTGACAGACAAGGAGCGGATGCTCAGGCCGGAGCTGGCCGGCGGCGCCCTTCTGGATGTGGGTGTCTACACGCTGAACTTTGCCAGCATGGTGCTGGGGGATGACATTGTGAAAATGACCTCCGAGTGTGTGAAGACAGACACTGGCGTGGACGGCCAGGACGCGATCATCCTTACATACAGAGATGGAAAGATGGCCGTGCTCCACACGAGCATGTGGGCGGACACAGAGCAGTATGGAATTATTTACGGTACAAAAGGATACATGATCGCCTGCAATATAAACAATATTGATACAATTCAGATCTATGCGCCGGACCGTCACCTTGTGAGGGAAGTGAAAGTGCCCGAACAGATCACCGGCTATGAGTACGAAGTGCTTGCCTGCAGACGCGCCATCGCCGCGGGAGAGCTGGAGTGCCAGGAGATGCCGCACGCAAAGACCCTGCGGATCATGGAGTGGATGGATGCCCTGCGGGAGGACTGGGGTGTGAAGTATCCGTTTGAGTAAACTGTAGATCCGGACGTAACACTTTTTAAAAGTGTTACGTCCGGATCTACATGTATTGGTGTGTAATTGTGTCTGTATTGGCAGAGTGGGTTGTATATTTTCTTGACAATAGATTCAATTGACACCATAATACTTAGGAACCTAAATAAATGAAAAAGCCAAATCTGCAGAATTTATGCAGGTTTCGGAGTGGTTGTGTGAAAAGGAGGTGTTGTGTGTGGAAACGGGAAAGATGATCAACCGGATTTCCAACCGACTCAGAAGACGGTCCATGGCAGTACAGGAGTCGGTGGGGATCAGCGGATCCCAGGGAAATATACTGGATTATATACTGGTGGAGAGCATGAAGCGCAAAGTGTACCAGAAGGATATCGAGAGGGAGTTTGGACTGCGGCCGCCCACAGCGTCTGAAGTGCTGAAATCGCTGGAAAAGCAGGAACTGATCTGCCGTATACCGGACGAGGAGGATGGTCGCTGGAAACGGATTGTCTTTACCAAGAAAGCGGAGAAGATCCACGATGCGCTCAGAAGGGAGATAGAGGAGTCGGAAGCCCTCCTCCTGCAGGGCATATCCAGTGAGGAACAGGAGACATTCCTGCGGATCGCAGGGAAAATGTTGGAAAATCTTGATTAGGAGTACAGCGGCCCTGCGGTATTCTGAATGAAACTGGAAGGAGAAGAGACGGAAAATGAAAGAAACGGAACTGGAAAAAGATTGGATGGGCACCATGAAGGTGTCGAAGGCTGTGGCCAAGATGGCCATCCCCAGCGTGATCAGCAGTCTTGTGACAGTAGTCTACAACATGGCAGATACTTTTTTTGTGGGACAGACTGGCGATGCTCTTCAGGTGGCAGCTGTGAGTCTGACAAATCCCATTTTTATTCTCTTCATGGCATTTGCCAATATGTTCGGCATGGGCGGCAGCGCCGCCGCATCCATGGCTCTGGGGCAGAAAAATGAGAAGAGGGTGCGGCAGGTATCTGCCTTTGTCACCTACGCTTCTCTCATTGTAGGCGTGCTTTTTGCAGTGATCCTCCTTGTGTTCACAGGCCCCATTTTGTCTCTGTTTGGGGCGGATGCCCAGACCTATGAATACGCGAGAGGATATACGGTCTATGTGGCTGTGGGGGCGCCTTTTATTATCTGGTCCGCAGCGGCCAGCTTCGTGGTCCGGGCGGAAGGGGACAGCCGGGAGGCCATGATCGGAAGCATGATCGGGACCATTGCGAACATTGTGCTGGATCCTATTTTTATATCCGGCTTTGGCATGGGAGCGGCCGGTGCAGCTATTGCCACCACCATTGGAAATCTCATGGCCAGCGCCTATTATCTCTGGTATTTCCTGAGAAGATCCAAGGTTATGTCTTTGCGTCCGAAGGATTTCACCTGCAGGGAGGGTATCCTGAAAGGAGTCTGCTCAACAGGCCTTCCCACAGCTATATTTTCCGCGCTTATGAGTGTGTCCACGATTGTCCTGAACCAGATCCTTGTGGCTTACGGAAATGATCCGGTGGCAGCCATCGGCATTGTGTTCAAGGCCAACATGTTTATCACCTTCCTGCAGATGGGGTTGGCAAATGGCATACAGCCCCTCCTGGGCTACAGCTATGGGGCAGGAAGTATGAAAAGGTTCCAGGAAGTGGAGCGCTTCACGAAAAAATGCTGTGTCATTGTGGGTGTGGCGGCGACAGTCCTTTTCTTTGTTGCGAGAGAGCCTATCATCCGTCTGTTCATTAGTGACAATGATGTGGTCCGCTATGGTGTGGAGATGCTGGTGGCCTATATGGTCTCCGGTCCCTTTATAGGCATTCTTTTTGTAAATATGAACTGTATGCAGTCAGTGGAGCATGCTTTGCCGGCAACCATCCTGTCCGTTATGAGACAGGGTGTGCTGCTGATCCCCCTGCTCTATCTGCTGGAGGCAGTAGCCGGACTGGATGGTGTGATCTACGGACAGGCTATCACGGATTATATTGCGGTGATCCTCTCGACTGTAATCTGGAGCAAGATCAAAAGAAAACTGTAAAGCAGGCCGGCAGCTGTCAGCTGATTTCTGCGGGATCCAGTTTTTTGGCCGCCTCAACAAAGGCAAGAAAGAGACGCCGCATATTGAGGGAGCGAGTCATACACTCGGGATGCCACTGGACACCCAAGGCAAAGGGGTGTCCTTCCATCTCCAGTGCCTCGGGGATGCCGTCAGGAGCCTGTGCAGTGACCTGGAGGCGCCCTCCCGGTGTCAGGACTGCCTGGTGGTGAAAACTGTTGACAGCTGTATTTTCCCCGAAAATCTTATATAGCATGCTATCTTTTTTGAAGGAGACTGTGTGACAGAAATCGCTGCGGAGACGGGATCTTTGCATATGGTTGAGGACAGGCTCTTCCCGGAGGGACAGATCCTGCAGAAGTTCCCCGCCGCAGGCGGCATTCATGACCTGCATGCCCCGGCAGATGGCAAGGACAGGCTTTGTCATAGTAAGGACATATTTCAGGAAAAGGATCTGAAATATGTCTGTTTTTATGTCGGTCTCCCCGGAGGGGGATAGGGGAGGGCGATCCAGAAGAAACGGTGTAATGTCCCCGCCGCCGCAGAAGAGAAAACCGTGGCAGCAGGCAGCCATGACCTCCATCAGTTTCTGCTCTTCGTCCTCCACGCAGGGCAGGAGCACGGGGCAGCCGCCCGCCCGGCAGACGGCAGAGATGTAGCTGTCGGTGACGAACTGGCGGTTCCCCTCAAAGCCGCAGGTGACAATCCCGATAACAGGAGTCATACTCTTTCCTCCTAGAAAATAGTGTAGTATAGTATATGTACAAAAGGAGGTCATAAGACATGAATTTGATCGATCTGCACTGCGATACACTCTGGAGACTGATGGATCTGGAAGGTGAGGGGGATCTTCTCGACAATGACGGCTCTGTCAGTATTCGGAAACTGGAGAGTGAAGGGGCAATGGCTCAGTTTTTTGCCTGTTTTGTCTACCGGGATGCCATGGATGGGAACACGCCCGAAGAACAGTATGAGGCAGGGTACTGGCATGTGCTTGATATGATCGACTACATGGCGGCACAGACAGAGCGCTGCAGCGGCCGGCTGGAGATGGCAAAAGAGCCGGCAGATATAGAAATAATTCATAAAAAGGGGAAAATAGCGGCTGTTCTCACAGTGGAGGAAGGCGGCGTATTGAATGGCAGGCTGGCGCGGCTGGAGGAGCTGTATGAAAGAGGCGTGCGGCTTATGACACTTCTCTGGAACTATGAGAACTGCATAGGTGCCCCTAACAGCCGGGACCGTCTGCTTATGGAGAAAGGGTTGACGCCTTTTGGCATCCAGGTGGTAGAGAAGATGAATGGGCTGGGAATGATCGTAGATATCTCCCACGCGTCTGACGGTGTATTCTGGGATGTCCTGCGGCATAGCAGAAAGCCGGTGGCCGCTACCCACTCCAACTGTCGGGCCCTGGCAGACCACCCGAGGAATCTGACAGATGAGATGCTTAAAGCGCTGGGAGAAAACGGCGGCGTGGCAGGGCTTAACTTCTACGGTCCTTTTCTTGGAACGCCGGATGCGTCCCGTCTGGAGGAGATGACAGCCCACGTTCTGCATATGATCAAGGTGGGAGGCATGGACCTTCCCGCTATAGGGACGGACTTTGACGGTTTTGACGGGATGCAAAAGATGGATATTCCTGATATCGGACGTATGGGGAGACTGTGGGAAGCGCTCAAGAAAAAGGGGCTTACAGAGGGTCAGCTGGATAAGATCTGGTATAAAAATGCCCTGCGTCTCTGGAGTGCGAGATAGTACATGTTTTGTGAAACATAGCTGAGATCTGTCTCGTGGAAAGATGCAGGTCTGATGAAAAGAAAGGGGAGGACGAAAGATGAAGCTTACCTTGCAGGGGGCAGGCGTCAGCACCGGACATGTTCGGAACATGAAAGGAATAGTCACAGGACTGGCGATGATCACTGTGTCAGAAAATGATAATACCATTGTGGTTGTCCCGGGGGCAAACGGAAGGGTGGACCGAGCTTGTGTGGACAGTATCAACAAAGAACTGGAAAAATATGACATGGTCGTACTCCAGCACGAGATTCCCCAGGAGACAGTATGCAGGGTGCCAACTGCGGAAGAAGCTGAGAGAGAGCTGGATGAAAAGGCCAGCCTTTTTACTGTGCGTAGAAAAAATTGGTGCGCTTGATATTTTTCAATTCTTCTGTAGTCAGGCGGAGAGAGGAGACCAGCTGCTCATCTTCTGGCAGAGGAGTCTCTGAGACAATAACTTTCATGGCAATATTCTGATAGAAATAGCTGATCGTTGACAGAAGGCCCACCTTGTAGGAATTGTTGCGGTTTAAGGAAGACAGCCGGAACGTGAGCGTGTCAAAGGGAGGCTCTGTACAGCTCAGGATAAAATCAATGCAGGAGTCTGTGTAGGAGACCTTCCCCTCGTATACATAGTTGGCCTCATAGTAGTTGGCTGTATCAGCTACATCATAATACATGGTAGTTTTAAAAGACATTTTCTGATTGATGAGAACTGCTTTCTGCAGTTTATTTTTTTCTCCATTAAACCAGTAGAGATAGAGACATTCTGAAAAATATTTCTGGTATCTTGTTACATCGTTTGGGTCTTCTGTCATGCAGGTGTCAGGAAGAAGCGAGGAGACTTCAATATTGAGAATTCTGCAGATATCCACCAGTGTGTCAATACTGATAAAGATCTCACCTTTTTCGTATTTAGATATAGTGGCTGCACTTTTGTTCAATTTTTCGGCCAGATCGCTTAAAGTCAGATGCTTTGACCGGCGTCTGGCCCGGAGTTTCTGGCCCAAAGTCACGTAAAAGGAACCTGAATTCATGTGATCATCCCTCCCGGCGTTTAGATTTAGATTACATTTTAATACAGATTTTACCATATAAACAGCAATTTGGACACCTATTTTTGGGAAAATAAATTTGAAAAGCGAGAATTTAACTAAAAATTACTGCCTAATATCATATATTGAGAAAAAGTTATGAAAAAGATAAAAAATAAATAAAAAATTTGAGAAATGGGAATAAAAAAACGAAGAATTATCATTTTAATTGAATTATGAAAAGAAAAATTATCGTAAGAAGAAAAGTGGGAAATTTGTGAATCCCTTATCAATGCGGGTATAATTTCTACAAAGAAAAGTGCGGCGCACATGAAAATGAGAGTATGGAATGGAGGCGGTATGGATGGCTAAAGAGGCCAAACAAGGTTACAAAAAAAATCTGGGAACGATCCTTCTGCTGGCGTTTGCCGGCTCGATCATCTACGGACTCCCGTATTTTCGTTCTTATTATTATGACACCTATCAGAGTATGTATAATCTGACGAACACACAGATGGGACTTCTGGGAAGTGCATACGGCCTTCTCGGTGTATTCTCCTACGTTATAGGCGGGGTCCTGGCGGACAAGATCAAGGCGAAAAAACTGTTGATCTTTTCCATGATCGCCACCGGCTTTGGTGGACTTCTGCATCTGGTGGTGAGCGACTTCTACGCTTTGGCAGCCATTTACGGACTGTGGGGCGTGACCTCTCTTCTGACGTTCTGGCCTGCTCTTATGAAGATTGTCCGGATACAGGCAACGGACGAGGAGCAGAGCAGGGCATATGGAATTTTTGAGGGGGGCAGAGGCGTGTTCAATGCAGCCCATCTGGCTGTGGCGACAGCTATTTTTGGCGTGTTTGAGGCAAGAACCATGCCATACATGGGGATTGATGCGATCATATGGTTCTATTCGCTGGCTCCTCTGATCGTGGGGATTATTTTTATCTTTATCCTGAAAGAGCCAGATACAGTGGGAGAGACAGCTTCACAGCAGGTTTCTCTCAAGCAGATCCTGAGTGTTTTGAAAATGCCTGTCATGTGGCTGATCATCATCATGATCTACACCAGCTATACATTTAATATGTCTTCCTACTACTTTACGCCCTATGCCAGCAATATAATCGGGGTTACAGCCGTGATCGCGGCCATACTGACAGTCATGTCCCAGTATATCCGTCCCTTTGCTGCCACCATCGGCGGTTTTGCAGGAGACAAAGTGGGAAAAAGCAAGACCATGATCGTGGGATATATACTCATGGTGGCAGGAGTGATCATCATGGATATGACGGGAAGAATGAGTTCTGACTCCAGGATGATCCTTGTTGTTGTGGCGTGTGTGCTGGTGTATGCAGGTATGTTCTCCAACTTTGGACTGTATTTTTCCTTTATCTCAGAAGCAGGCATCCCGGTGGAACTGGGGGGAGTGGCCATTGGTATGGCATCTACCTTCGGCTATCTTCCGGAAGTTCTGAGTTACACTATTGCAGGGAAACTGCTGGATACCTACCCGGGATATCAGGGATATCATCTGAACCACATGTATATGATAGCAATGGGCATTATCGGGCTGATCGTGGCAATCATCTGGACCAAAAAATATGCTAAAAAGAAAACCGCAGAGTCATAAATGAAATTTATTTTATAAAAGGAGGTCTGAGAATATGGCTAAAGTAGAACCAAAAGCAAAGCGGGTAATGGGGAGAGAGGAATTCCCATATGAGTGGGATGTGATCGAGAACGAATGGATCACCATGTCGGACGGGTGCAGGCTCTCTGCCCGTATCTGGCATCCGAAAACGGACAAGCCGGTCCCGACTGTATTCGAGACGCAGCCCTACCGTAAGCGGGACGGCATGAGAGGGCGGGATGAGCCCATGTACGGATTTTTCGCTGGTATGGGGTACAATGTAGTCCGCGTAGATATGCGGGGAGCAGGAGAGTCTGACCAGTGCTTCTATGACGAGTACCTGAAACAGGAACAGGATGATGCAGTGGAGTGTATCGAGTGGATTGCGAGACAGCCCTGGTGTGACGGCAATGTGGGTATGATGGGAAAATCCTGGAGCGGTTTTAATTCCCTGCAGGTGGCTGCAAGGCAGCCTAAAGGGCTAAAGGCCATTATATGCGTGGGATTTGTGGACGACAGATACACGCAGGACATCCATTATAAAGGCGGCTGCCTTCTGAATGACAATTTCTGGTGGGGAAATATTATGTTGGCCTATATGTGCCGTGCCGTTGACTCAGAGATCAAACCAGACACATGGAAGGAGGAGTCTATCCGCCGCCTGGAGGAGATGCCTCTGTGGCCGGCAAACTGGCTGGAGCATCAGACAAGGGACGATTACTGGAAGCATGGCTCAGTAAGCGTGAACTACGATGATATCAAGGTGCCGGTCTTTGCACTGGACGGCTGGGCTGACTCCTACACCAACAGTGTGCTTACCCTGATGGAGGGGCTGAGCGTTCCAAGAAAGGCTTTGATCGGGCCCTGGGCACATGTGTTTGCCCACGACGGCGCACCCCAGCCAGCCATGGATTTCCTGGGAGAAGCGACAAAATGGTGGGATAAATGGCTCAAAGGAATTGATAATGATACGCTGGACTGCCCTATGGTACAGGTTTGGCTTGAGGACAGCATGAAGCCGGAGACCGTGCATCCTGTCAGTGACGGCCGCTGGGTGGCCCTGGATCAGTGGCCCTCAGATGACGTGGAGATGAAGACGCTGTCCATGACTTACGGACATCTCCAGGAGGAAGAGAACAAGAAAGCAGAAATGGTAGACCTGTGCACGCTGCCCAACCATGGCCTTCTGGCCAACGAGTGGATGGGGGCTGGCGTCCCGGGAGAGAGCCCGGCGGATATGCGGGTAGACGATGGCATGGCTATGGTGTTTGACTCTGATATTTTGGAAGAGGAGATGGAGATCCTGGGATATCCTGAATTTGAGGTGGAATTTACCAGCGACAAGCCAAATGCGTTCCTCTATGCGGAACTCTGTGACATTCATCCTGACGGAGCAGCCACAAGAGTGTCCTACGGACTGATGAACCTGACCCATCTGGAGGGGCACGAGAAGGTGGTTTATCTGGAGACTGGAAAGAAGTACAAGGCAAAGGTACAGCTGGACGTGTGCGGACACAACTTCCCTGCCGGACACAGGATCAGACTTGCGATAGCCAATTCCTTCTGGCCTATGATCTGGCCGTCGCCGGAGCTGGCTACACTGAGGCTGGATCTGTCCACTGCAAAATTTGCCCTGCCTTTGTTTAAGGGGAAGGACGCAAAGGGACCGGATATGGAGGCAAGATGTGCACCGCTCACACCGATGACTACACTTTCGCCGGGGCATGTGGACAGACAGATCACATACGATCTGATCACAGATACATGGACCTCTATCACAGATGGTGTGGGAGGCGTGTTCGGCGAGGGCGTGTACCGCTTTGACGATATCGGAACGGTTGTGGAGCACAATCTGAAGAGAGAACTGACCATGAGCAACAAGGATCCTCTGTCAGCAAAGTACACGATCTATCAGAAAATGAAGAACGGCCGGGAAGGCTGGCTTACAGACTGCGATATCGTGGTGACTCAGACATCAGACCTGGAAAACTTTTATATCACCGGCTATATGGATGCCTCCATCAACGGGGAGCATGTGTTCCACAGAGACTACGACTATAAAGTAAAGAGAAACGGTCTCTAAAAACAGAAGACAGGACCGAAAGGGGTGAGGACCATCAAGTATAAAAAAATCAGTTTTCGGGAACTTGTGTTGATGAATGTCTCTGCACTCTACGGGATCAGATGGATTGCCAAATCAACCTCAGACAGTTTTGGCCTGGGGTTGGGGGCAATCCCCATGTGGGTCATTTTCATGCTGGTCTTCTTTATCCCGCAGGCGCTGATGTGTGCGGAGCTGGCCTCGGCTTATCCCACGGACGGAGGGCTGAACGACTGGGTGAAGATTGCCTTTGGAACAAAATACGGCTTCCTTGTATCCTGGATGCACTGGACAGCGCTGATATTCTGGTATGCCTCATTTCTGACCTTCCTTGCCATCAACTTCAGCTATATGATCGGAAGGCCGGAGCTGGCGGACAATAAAGCCTTTGTGCTGATCATGTCGCTGGTGGTAATATGGGGCTTGTCCTTTGTCAGCATGAGGGGCATGAAGCTTGGAAAATATTTTACCAGTGTGGGTGCCTTCGGGTCTGTGATACCGACCATATTTCTGATCGGCATGGCGATCCTGGCCATAGTGGTCCTGAAGGTGGCTCCCAGTGCTTCCGAGTACACGGTGGCCACGATGACACCCAAGATGAACATGAATTCGCTTGTTGCCATCTCGGGAATTACTTTTGCCTACACAGGTGCGGAATTCACGGCCAACTTTGTGTCTGACATGAAAAATCCACAGAAGGACTATCCCCGTGCCATCATGATAGCGGCGGGACTGATCTGCGTGCTCTATGTTGTGGGAGCTGTCTGCATGACCATGCTTTTGCCCACATCGGAAATCTTTGCGTACACAGGCACGCTGGACGCGCTGGCCAAGGCCAGTGAACTCCTGGGAGTTCCGCAGATCCTTGTGCAGGTACTGGCGTTCGGGATCGCGCTTTCTGTCCTGGGAGCTCTTGTCCTGTACATTGTACAGCCGGTGAAGATGCTGTTTGGCTATTCGGAGCCTGGGATCTTCTCGGAAAAATTCATGAAGAAAAATCAGTATGATATTCCGGAGAAAGCCATCCTGTTCCAGGCCGTCCTGATCACGGTGCTCCTGGCAGGAGTCAACCTTTTCTCAGCGGTGGAGACGATCTACAATGTGCTTGTCACTATGACAGCACTGACCTCCCTGTTCCCGTACGTGCTCTTGTTTGCGGCGTACATTAAGATCAAGAGAGAGAAAGAAGATAAGCCGGAACTTTACCAGATGACAAGAAATAAAAAGTGGGGCTGTTTTCTCGGATACTCAGAGCTGGTGATCTGTGGAGTGGCTATCGTGTGCTCTGCGCTGCCAGTGATGGGAACTACAAGTGAGAACATCATTTATGAAATTGAGTTGATCGGCGGGGCGCTGTTTGTTGTGCTGTCAGGCCTTTGGCTCTGGAAACGGTCCGGGTTGAAAAACAAGAAAGTGGGGACGTAATATCTTTCAAAAGTGTTACGTCCGGATTTGAACCAACTGGTGTGTAATTGTGTCACATGCGCTTGGCGAAGTTGTCGGCCATTACAGATATGAGAATTGAAAAGCAAGAGCTTCTCCACTATTATGAGGAAAAGCTCTTGCTTTTTTTGACAGATAAAATATGATATGACTGTAATTTGTGAAATAAGTTGATTTCGGATTGACACAATTACACACCAGTTAAATGAATTTGGGACGTAATACTTTTGAGGAGTATTACGTCCCCTTTTACCTTTTACTATTTGCTCTCGTTCTCTTTTTTCATCTCCTGCATCTTCATAGCGCGGACCTTCAGTGGCAGTCCGAACAGGGTGATGAAGCCGTCGGCGTCATGGTGGTCATACATGTCGCCTGTTGTGAAGCTTGCCAGTGACTCGCTGTACAGTGAGTAGGGAGAGGTGGTGCCGGCCTTGATGATATTGCCCTTGTAGAGCTTGAATTTCACTTCGCCGGTCACATACTCCTGAGTGCTCTCCACAAATGCCTGGATGGCCTCCCGCAGAGGTGTGAACCATTTGCCCTCGTACACAACCTGGGAAAGCTTGTCGGCCATCTCCTTTTTCACCTCAGATGTGGCGCGGTCCAGAACCAGCTCCTCCAGCTGCTGGTGAGCCTCGTAGAGGATGGTTCCGCCAGGAGTCTCATAGACGCCCCTGGATTTCATGCCTACGACACGGTTCTCTACGATGTCAATGATGCCGATGCCGTGCTTGCCGCCCAGTTCATTCAGCTTACGGATGATGTCAGAGACTTTCATCTCCACGCCGTTGATGCTCTTGGGAATACCTTTTTCGAATGTCATGGTCACATACTCCGGCTCGTCCGGTGCCTGCTCGGGAGTCACGGTGAGGACCAGAAGATCGTCATAGTTGGGCTCATTGGCTGGATCCTCCAGCTCCAGACCCTCGTGGCTGATGTGCCACAGGTTGCGGTCACGGCTGTAGCTGTGCTTTGCATCAAAAGGAAGATCAATGCCGTGCTGGCGGCAGTACTCGATCTCGTCTTCCCTGGACTGCATGGTCCACAGGTCTGTCATACGCCATGGAGCGATGATCTTGATATCCGGAGCCAGCGCTTTGATGGCAAGCTCAAAGCGGATCTGGTCATTGCCCTTACCTGTTGCGCCGTGGCAGATTGCGACAGCTCCCTCTTTCCTTGCGATCTCAACGAGACGCTTTGTGATGGCCGGGCGGGCCATAGCTGTACCGATCAGGTATTTGTTCTCATATACTGCGTGAGCCTGCACGCAGGGAACGATGTAATTGTCGCAGAAATCATCCACGATATCTTCTATATATAATTTGGAAGCGCCGGACATTTTTGCCCTCTCCTCGAGACCGTCCAGCTCTTCTCCCTGTCCGCAGTTTACGCAGCAGCAGATGACGTCGTATCCGAATGTCTCCTTCAGCCACGGGATAACGGCTGTTGTGTCAAGTCCGCCTGAATAGGCAAGTACCACTTTTTCTTTCATTGTATCTTCCTCCTGAACTATATTTTCATTTTTTCTGCGCCGCCCCGGGCGGCACTTAAAACAATCTTGATCGCAAAGTTTACTATACACTATATTTTATAATTATGCAAGCATAATGTCAAAAAAACTGATTTTAGTGTATATTATACAAAGTCCTTCCGGGCAATCCTGAAATGCGGAGAAAAACCGCATAAAAATAGGGGAAAACAGAAGGGAAATGAAGGCGGATATATGGGGCGCAGAGGAAGGGCGCACGAAGAAAAATAGAAATGGATGGAGAAAAAACTTGCATAATATTCATAAGAGATGTATAATCATGCAGTACCGAAATGTGACAGGTAAAAAGTTCCGGCAATCTACTTTACACGGAATGAAAAGTGGTATAAACTTTAACAAGTGTTATTCTATTTTAATAAGAAAGGATATGCGTGAGATGATAAAAGCAGGAATTATCGGTTCCACCGGATACGCGGGGGCAGAGCTGGTCCGCATTCTGATGGGGCATAAGGATGCCGAGATCGTGTGGTACGGCTCCAGAAGTTATATAGATAAGAAGTACGCAAGTGTGTACCAGAATATGTTCCAGATCGTGGATGCAGTCTGCATGGATGACAATATGGATGAGCTGGCCGCAGCGGCGGACGTGATATTCACGGCAACTCCACAGGGCCTGTGCGCTTCCCTTGTAAATGAGGATATCTTAAGCAAGGTGAAGATCATCGACCTGAGCGCGGATTTCCGCATCAAGGACGTGGCTACCTATGAGAAGTGGTACGGCATAGAGCACAAGAGCCCGGAATTTATAAAAGAGGCCGTTTACGGCCTGTGCGAGATCAACAGGGAGGATGTGAAGAATGCCCGGCTGATCGCCAACCCGGGATGCTATACCACTTGTTCCATCCTGACAGCCTATCCTCTTGCAAAAGAAGGACTCATTGACATGGACACACTGATCATTGACGCCAAGTCCGGTACATCCGGCGCCGGCAGAGGAGCCAAGGTGCCGAACCTCTTCTGCGAGGTCAATGAAAATATGAAGGCTTACGGCGTGGCCTCCCACAGGCACACCCCGGAGATAGAGGAGCAGCTGGGATATGCCTGCGGACACCAGGTGGTGCTGAATTTTACGCCCCATCTCGTGCCCATGAACCGAGGAATCCTTGCCACAGAGTACGCAAAGCTGACAAAGAATGTGACCTATGCGGATGTGAAGGCCGTGTACGAGAAATATTATAAAGATGAGAAATTCATCCGCCTCCTCGATGAGGGCGTCTACCCCGAGACTAAGTGGGTGGAGGGCAGCAATTACGTGGATATCGGCTTTAAGATCGATGAGAGGACCGGCCGCATCATTATGATGGGAGCCATTGATAATCTTGTGAAAGGAGCGGCCGGACAGGCGGTGCAGAACATGAACCTTGCCTTCGGACTGCCGGAGGATGAGGGGCTGGATCTTGTGCCCATGTTCCCGTAGAGGTGACCAGATATGACAATCCGTGAGATGACCATTGACGATTACGAGGAGGTGTACCATCTCTGGAAGCAGATCAAGGGATTTGGAATCCGGAGCATTGATGACTCCAGAGAAGGGGTAGAACGCTTCCTTATGAGAAATCCCACCACCAGCGTGGTGGCGGAAAAGGACGGAAAGATCGTGGGCAGCATTCTGTGCGGACACGACGGCAGGCGGGGATGCCTCTATCACGTGTGTGTGGACGAGGCCTACCGCCGTCACGGCATAGGGAAAGCCATGGTGGTGAAGGCCATGGAAGCACTGAAGGCGGAGCAGATCAACAAAGTCTGTCTCATTGCATTTACAAAAAATGATATTGGAAATGCTTTCTGGAACACCATTGGGTGGACAGAGAGAGAAGATCTGAACTATTATGATTTTGTGCTGAATGACGCCAATATTACGGCGTTCAATGAACAGTAAAGCAATAAAAATATTTTCAGGGGAAGGTGGATAACATGGAGAGAATAGAAGGCGGCGTGACCGCGGCAAAAGGATTTGAGGCAGCCCATGCGGCGGCCGGACTGAAGTACAAGGACCGCACAGATATGGCCCTGATCTACAGCCAGGTGCCCTGCGTAACAGCAGGAACCTTTACCACAAATGTAGTAAAGGCAGCTCCCGTAAAGTGGGACCAGCAGGTGGTAAAGAGTGGAAAGAAATCACAGGCTGTCATTGTAAACTCAGGAATTGCCAACGCCTGCACAGGCGCAGAAGGCTTTGGATACTGCAAAGACACAGCGGACAAGGCCGGGGAGGTCCTTGGCATTGACCCGGAAGGCGTGCTCATCGGCTCTACGGGCGTCATTGGGAAACAGATGCCCATCGAGAAGCTGAAAGCCGGCATCGAGGCGCTGGCCCCGAAGAAAGCTTCCACCCTTGAAGCAGGGACAGAGGCGGCAAAGGCCATTATGACTACAGATACAAAGGAGAAGGAGATCGCCGTCACCATCCAGGTAAAAGACACGACCGTCACCATCGGCGGCATGGCAAAGGGCTCCGGCATGATCCACCCCAACATGTGCACCATGCTCTCTTTCATCACCACAGACGCTGTCATCACAAAGGAAGCGCTCCAGAGCGCCCTGAGCGAGGATGTGCCGGATACATACAATATGATCTCTGTGGACGGGGACACTTCCACCAATGACACGGTCCTTCTTTTGGCCAACGGAATGGCAGAAAACGAGGAGATCACCTGCGGCACGCCGGAATATGAGGAGTTTAAGGCAGCTCTCCACGTGATCAACGAGTACCTGGCAAAGAAGATCGCCGGGGACGGGGAGGGAGCCACCGCTCTTTTTGAGGCCAAGGTCATCGGAGCCGAGAGCAAAGAGCAGGCCAGGGTGCTGGCAAAGGCTATCGTCTGCTCCAACCTGACCAAGACAGCCATCGCGGGCCATGATGCAAACTGGGGAAGGATCCTCTGCGCCATGGGATACTCCGGCGCCCAGTTTGATCCGGAGAAGGTGGATCTGTTCTTTGAGAGCCAGGCAGGAAAGATCCAGATCATAGAGAACGGCACTGCCGTGGACTACAGCGAGGAGGAGGCCACAAAAATTCTCTCCGAGCCGGAAGTGACTGCCATCGCGGACGTGAAGATGGGACAGGAGAGCGCCTCTGCCTGGGGCTGTGACCTGACTCACGGGTACATTGAGATCAATGCAGATTACAGGAGTTAAGAAAAATGGATAACAATATGCAGAAATATCTGGATAAGGCAGAGGTGCTCATCGAGGCCCTCCCCTATATCCAGCGGTTTAACCGTAAAGTTATTGTTGTGAAGTACGGCGGCAGTGCCATGGTGGACGAGACCCTCAAAGAGAGAGTGATCCAGGATGTGACCCTGCTGAAGCTGGTGGGATTTAAGCCCATTATCGTCCACGGCGGCGGAAAGGAGATCAGCCGCTGGGTGGGCAAGGTGGGCATGGAGCCCCGCTTTGTGAACGGTCTGCGGGTGACCGACGAGGCCACCATGGAGCTGGCGGAGATGGTCCTTGGAAAGGTCAATAAGGAGCTGGTCCAGTTCGTGGAGGGACTGGGTGTCCGGGCCATCGGCATCAGCGGCAAGGACGGAGGCCTCCTGCGGGTGACAAAGAAGCTCTCTGACGGGCAGGATATCGGCTTTGTGGGAGATGTGAAGGAAGTGAACGCGGATATCCTCTGGGACCTGCTGGAGAAGGATTTCCTTCCCATTGTGTGTCCCGTAGGGCTGGACGACAAGAACAACACCTACAACATCAACGCGGACGACGCGGCCTGCGCCATCGCCAGGGCCATGCACGCGGAGAAGCTGGCATTTTTGACAGATATAGAGGGCGTGTACAAGGATCCCAGGGATCCGGAGACGCTGATCTCAGAGCTGAAAGTGTCCGAGGCCAGACAGCTGATGGAGGAGGGCTATATCGGAGGCGGTATGCTTCCGAAGCTGAACAACTGTATCGATGCAATTGAAAACGGCGTTTCCAGAGTGCATATCCTGGACGGCAGGATCCCCCACTGCCTCCTGCTGGAGATCTTCACCAACAGAGGTATCGGAACCGCCATCTTAGATGATGAAGGGAGCAGATTTTACGATGACAAATAAATGGATCGATGAGGCGGAACAGTCGCTTCTGCACACCTACAACAGATATCCCATCGTTCTGGAGAGAGGCGAGGGTGTATACCTGTATGACACAGAAGGGAAAAAATACCTGGATTTTGCCGCAGGCATCGCTGTGTGCGGCCTTGGATACGGACATAAAGAGTACACGGAGGCGCTGAAAAACCAGGTGGACACCCTGCTCCACACCTCCAACCTGTACTACAGCAAGCCGGCGGCGGAGGCAGCCGAGAAGCTGACCAGGGCGGCTCAGATGGACCGTGTCTTCTTTACAAACAGTGGAACAGAGGCCATTGAGGGTGCCCTGAAGGCGGCAAGAAAGTACGCCTTCACAGAGGGCTTTGACCGCTATGAGTTTATCGCCATGGAACACTCCTTCCACGGGCGCACGATGGGCGCAGTGGCTGTGACAGGAAACGAGGCCTACCGGACGCCTTTTGAACCGTTGATAGGGGGCGTGAAATTTGCCCGTTACAATGATCTGGACAGCGTGAAGGAGCAGATGAACGAGCATACCTGCGCGGTGATCATGGAGACTCTCCAGGGAGAGGGAGGCATCTATCCTATTGACCCGGCATTCCTGCAGGGGGTGAGAAAGCTCTGTGATGAGAATCACGTGCTCCTCATCCTGGACGAGATCCAGTGCGGTATGGGGCGCACCGGCACCATGTTTGCCTGGCAGGATTACGGCGTAAAGCCGGACATCATGGCCATGGCCAAAGCCATCGGCGGCGGTGTCCCGGTAGGGGCTTTTGCCATGACTGAGAAAGTGGCTGAAAAATCCCTGGCTCCGGGAGACCACGGCACCACCTACGGAGGGAATCCCTTCGTGTGCGCGGCGGTCAGCGCGGTGCTGGACATTTTCGAGAAGGAAAAGATCTGCGACCACGTGAAGAAGGTGGGCGCCTACCTGGAGGCACAGCTGGATGCCCTGGCAGAGCGCAAAGAGTCTGTGGAGATGCGCAGAGGGAAAGGCCTGATGCAGGGCCTGGTGCTGAACGTGCCGGTGGGAGAGGTCGTTGTGAAGGCCCAGAAAGAGGGACTTTTAGTCATCACGGCGGGTGGAAATGTACTCCGCATGGTGCCGCCTCTTATCATCACAGAAGAGCATGTGGATGAGATGATCGAAAAGCTGGAAAAAGTACTTTAAAAAGTCTGGCGGAATATAAGGGCCGGCTGTGGGAAATACTAACTTCTGATCAAAAGGAAGGAAGTGATTTTCTATGGCCGGTTTTTTTATCGCGCTATTATCAGGCGCCCTTATGAGCGTGCAGGGTGTATTCAACACCCAGGTGACCAAGACAACAGGAGAGTATGTGAGCAATGCCTGGGTGCAGTTCTCGGCCCTCGCTGTCTGCCTGGGAGTCTGGTTTTTTGCGGGCAGAGACAGCTTTGGCGCCATTGCCCGGGTGGAGCCTAAGTATATGCTTCTTGGCGGCGTCATCGGAGCGGGGATCACCTGGACGGTGATCCGCAGCATGGAGCAGCTGGGTCCTGCCAAGGCGGCGCTCCTTATTGTCATGGCACAGCTTATTGTGGCTTATCTCATTGAGCTGGCAGGGCTTTTCGGCGTGGAGAAGGAACCCCTGGAGTGGCGGAAGGTGGGAGGCATGGCGCTGGCCCTGATTGGAGTTGCAATTTTTCAGTGGAAATAGTAAAATGACTTTATCTAGGCATAAGAGGG
The DNA here is from genome assembly GCF_959599685.1 of Lachnoclostridium phocaeense. Classification (NCBI taxonomy): domain Bacteria; kingdom Bacillati; phylum Bacillota; class Clostridia; order Lachnospirales; family Lachnospiraceae; genus Lachnoclostridium; species Lachnoclostridium phocaeense. The sequence goes on along the minus strand of NZ_CAUGIN010000001.1, from coordinate 117,139 downwards.
GTGTCCGCAGCTGGAACACGGCTGTAAAGGAGAAAATTATGCGTAGAAGACCAGTTATGGTCGTTGTGATCATTGTAACTTTGACATTGTTTTTGAGTGGATGTGAAAAAGAGAAAGAAGCCTCAGGAATAGAGGAGATCTTTTTGGAAGAGACAGCAGAGTCCGGGGAGACAGAAGAGGAGGACCTTTCCGGGGAGACGCAGGAAGAAGATACGGAGGAGAGCGGGGAGGAGCCCGGCTCTATATTCGTCTATGTGTGCGGCCAGGTGGCAGCTCCGGGTGTCTACGAACTGCCCGGAGACGCCCGGGTGTACCAGGCCATCGAGATGGCCGGCGGCACTCTTGAGGGGGCCAGCCCGGAGAGTCTGAATCTGGCGCAGCAGGCGGAGGATGGACAGAAGATCTATGTCCCCACAGAGGAGGAGGCACAGACCGGCGCGGCTCTTCAGGATACGATGGGAGGGGCGCAGGATACGGCTTCGGACCAGGAGGCAGGTAAGGTGAACCTGAACACGGCTGGCCTGGAAGAGCTGATGACACTCACCGGGATCGGGCAGACCCGGGCGGAGGCCATTCTTGCCTACCGGGAGGAAGAGGGGGCCTTTCGCTCGCCGGAGGACATTATGAATGTGGAAGGCATCAAGGAAGGCATCTATGAGAAATTGAAAGATGAGATCACCGTTTGATGACAGAAGACTAGAAAAGTTGAGGGAGACATTATGGGTTGGAAAGTATTGGTTGTAGATGATGAAAAACTGATCGTAAAGGGGATACGGTTCAGTCTGGAGCAGGACGACATGGAAGTGGACTGTGCCTACGATGGCGAGGAGGCTCTGAAGCTGGCCGCTGAGAATACATACGATATCATCCTTCTGGATGTCATGCTGCCCAAGCATGACGGGTTTGAAGTGTGCAGACAGATCCGCGAGTATTCGGATGTCCCTATCATCATGCTGACCGCCAAGGGAGAGGACATGGACAAGATCCTGGGACTTGAGTACGGGGCAGACGACTATATCACCAAGCCATTTAATATCCTGGAAGTTAAGGCAAGGATCAAGGCCATTATTCGGCGCACAGGAAAGAAGAGAGAGCAGAAGGAAGACAGGAATGTTGTCGTAAAGGGAGAGATGCGGATCGACTGCGAGAGCCGCCGGGTTGTGATCGGGGATAAGGAGATCAATCTGACTGCCAAAGAGTTTGACCTGCTGGAGCTTTTGGCTACCCATCCGAATAAAGTGTACAGCAGGGAAAATCTCCTGAACCTTGTGTGGGGCTATGAGTATCCCGGCGATGTGCGCACAGTGGATGTACATATCCGGAGGCTCAGGGAGAAGATCGAGACGCATCCAAGTGATCCGAAATACGTGTACACGAAGTGGGGAGTTGGTTACTATTTCAGGGGTTAGGTTATATTTCAGAAATCATTTTTTTAAAAGTCTGAAGTTTCGCATTATATTTCTTTTTGTGGCTGTGGGGATCATTCCCTGCATTGTCTTGAAAGCTGTTATCCTGGAAAGTTATGAGAGCAGGGCGGTGGATGTGCTGACCGCCCAGCTACAGAACCAGTGCACGATCCTTGGCGATCAGATCGGCGCCGGAGGCCATCTGGACACAGGTCTCACAGAAGCCCTGGAGGGCGAGCTGGAGCAGCTGTCCAGCATTTATAGTGGCCGTATTATGCTGATCAACAGTCAGTACCAGATCGCGGAAGATACATATGATCTGGATACAGGAAAGATGATCGTGTCTGAAGATGTGATCCAGTGTTTTGAGGGAGAGGGGACGAAGATCTACGATCCGGACAACCGATATATCGAAGTGACTTCTCCTGTGTTCGTGCCGGGAAGTGAGCAGGTGGCCGGTGTCCTGCTGGCCAGCGTCTCTGCCGATGCAGTCATAGACAGTCTGGATGTGCTGAACAGCACTGCCTGGGTGGCAGTGGGAGTGACCGCGCTGCTGGTGGCGGCTCTGGCCGTGATCCTCGGGACGGTCGTAGTACGGCCCTTTGCCAGGATCACTTCCTCCATCGAGGCGGTCAGCGAGGGCTATGATACCAACTATCTCCACGAAAATGCGTACACGGAGACCAGTCTTTTGTCTGAGGCGTTCAACAAGATGCTGGGACGCCTGAAGACACTTGACGACTCCAGGCAGGAGTTTGTGGCCAATGTATCCCATGAACTGAAGACGCCCATCACATCCATGAAGGTCCTGGCGGATTCCCTGCTGGTGCAGGAGGATGCGCCTGTGGAGTTGTACAGGGAATTCATGGCAGACCTGTCGGAGGAGATTGAGAGGGAGGACAAGATCATCAATGATCTTTTATCCCTGGTAAAGATGGATAAGACGGCCTCTACGCTGGATGTGAAGCAGACAAATATTAATGATCTGGTGGAGAAGATATTGAAGAGACTGCAGCCCATCGCCGCAGCGGCAAATGTCGAGGTAGTCTTTGAAAGTTTTCGACCTGTAAACGCAGAAGTTGACGAAGTAAAGATTTCTCTTGCTATTACAAATCTTGTGGAAAACGCAGTGAAGTACAATGTAGATGGCGGGTGGGTCCATGTGGCTCTGAACGCAGACCACAAGTATTTCTATATTGAGGTGGCGGACTCGGGGATCGGCATTCCCCAGGAAGCCCAGGAACACATTTTTGAGAGATTCTATCGTGTGGATAAATCCCACTCCCGGGAGATCGGGGGCACAGGGCTGGGACTTGCCATCGCCAGAAACGCGGTGGTCCTTCACAGAGGCGCTGTCAAGGTGTACAGCCAGGTGGGGGAGGGGACCACTTTCACTGTGCGGATCCCTCTGAGCTATGTTGTCTGATCCGGGAAAGCAGGATGGGAGGTTTCTGAACATGAAAAAACAGTACAGATCATTGCGGGCAGTGCTTCTTTTGACGGCAGCCCTGCTGGCCCTGGCTCTTGTCTCCGGCTGTGGGAGAGAAAAAAGCGCCGTGGAGCAGGGGAAGGGATATCTTTTGTATGTGGAGCAGGGAGGCATGTCCCTCCTTCCCGTGGCGTGGGAGCCTTCCGGGGGAGAGTCCCAGGATATGGCGGAGGAGGCTCTTGAGGAGATGAAAGATCCCTCGGATCCGGACGGATATGCCAGTGCTATTCCGGAGGAGGTGTCCGTGGAGATAAAAGGGCTGCAGGGCGGCAAGCTGGACCTGACATTCAGCGATGCCTATCGCAGTCTCCCAAAAAGAAGGGAGGTTCTGCTGAGGGCCGCTGTAGTCCAGTCCCTGACCCAGATCGAGGGGATCAGCAGAGTGCGCTTTTTCATAGGGGATGAGCCTCTAAAGGAAGCAGATGGGACAGAGACAGGCTACATGGGAGCGGATGATTTTGTGCAGAATATCGGCTCGGCTCTTAACTCCTACCAGAAGACAGAGCTGACACTGTGTTTTGCCTCGGCGGACGGGAGCGGGCTGCAGGAAGAGACGGTCAATGTGCGGTACAACAGCAATACCTCTCTGCAGAAACTGATCCTGGAGCAGCTTTTGAAGGGGCCTAAGAGCCAGGCGTGTCAGGCGACACTGCCGGCAGACACGATCCTGCTCGGAGTTTCTGTAAAAGATGGGATCTGCTATGTAAATTTTGACGAGGGATTTCTCTCTCAGAAGTACCAGGTGTCTCCGGAGCTTGTGGTCTTCTCCATTGTGAATTCCCTTGTGGAAAACGGGGGCGGAGAAGTCCGTGCAGTCCAGATCTCTGTAAATGGGGAGACGGATATCACTTTTCAGAATACAGTGGATCTAAGCCATCCCTTTGAGAGAAATCCGGATTTGATGGAGGAAACAAAATAATATTGAAAGAAAGGCGATTGTTTATTTTCTGCCTGTTCTTTTTGATCGCGGCCTTTCTGGCAGTCCACTTGGGCGGGGCGTACTTTCTGGAAGAACTCCAGGATCCCCCTGCCCGGAGCATCTGCGAGGAGGATGACACAGTCTGCATAGAAGGGCAGGTGTGGAAAAAAGAAAAAAGAGCAGAATATCATATTTTTTATCTGAGAGATACTTCTATTACAAAGTCCGGCCGCACGGTGCAGGAGGCCGGCGTGATCTTATACGATCCTGAAAAAACGGATATTCGTACAGGAAATATCCTGAGCGCCATAGGACAGATTTTCTTTTTTGATGAGGCGCGAAATCCCGGAAATTTTGATCAAAAATTCTATTATCAGAAACAGAATATCCATGTGGGTATGTGGGCAGAGCGTGTGGCAGTACAGGATGACTCTTTCTGGAGGCTGCGTGACGGCCTTGAGAGGTTCCGCGGAGCTTGGAAGAGTGCGCTCCTTGAGGCGGCGGGGGAGAAAGACGGCGGCATTCTGGCGGCCATGATCCTGGGGGAGCGACAGGACATGGACCCGGAGACGAAAGAGCTCTACCAGGTGAATGGCATTGCCCATATTCTCTCCATTTCTGGGCTCCATCTGTCTTTTATCGGCATTGGCTCCTACCAGTTTTTGAGACGCCGGACAGGCTCCTATCTTGCGGGGGGGCTCCTTGGCATCGGTTTTTTGCTTCTCTATATTCTTATGATCGGGACGGGCGTGGCGGTGCTGCGCTCCCTTGTCATGTTCCTGATACGGGTGGGAGCGGACATGACGGGCAGGGTCTATGACATGGTCACAGCCCTGGCCGCGGCCGCGGTGGTGGTCATCCTGTGGCAGCCTCTGTCCTTTTATGACGGAGGATTTCAGATGTCTTTTGGTGCTCTTCTGGGTATGTGGATCCTGGGAGAGCTTGCCGGTATGTCAGAGAAAGGCCCTTGCCGGATACAGACGAAAACGAGTCTGAAGCAGGCGCTGAGGGCAAGTGTGGGCGTGCAGATGATCCTTTTCCCAGTCACTTTATACCATTATTTTGAATTTCCAGTGTATTCTTTTTTGCTGAATCTTCTGGTGATCCCGCTTATGTCTGTCCTGCTCTTTGCCGGGATGGCAGGCAGCCTTCTCTACATGGCGGCAGAACCTGCAGGACAGGCGGTGATCTGGCTGTGCGGGCGGGTGCTGGATATTTATGAGAGCAGCTGCCGCGCTGCTTTGTCCCTGCCGGGAAGCCGTCTCGTGACAGGACGCCCGGACATGGCCGTGATCTGCTTCTATTACGGCGCTCTCGGGCTTACGATAGTCCTGTGGGTCTTGCATAAAAAGAGGGAGGCTTTTGTCCCGGTGCTGGCTGGTATCGCTGCCCTGATCCTGGCAAAGCCCGTGTCCGGAATGGGCCGGGTGGAGATCACTGTGCTCGATGTGGGACAGGGGGACAGTATATTCATCCGCGCTGCTGAAGGAACCTGTATCCTGGTGGATGGTGGAAGCAGTGATGTGAGCCAGGCTGGCAGATACAGAATTGAGTCTTTCCTGAAAGCCCGGGGCGTGAAAAAACTGGATTATGTGTTTGTGACCCACGGGGACAGTGATCATATGAACGGTGTGGAGGAACTGCTGGACAGGCAGAAGACGGGGGTGCAGATGGAGTGTCTTGTGCTTCCAGCCACCGGATTCTGGGACGAGGAGCTCAGGGCGCTGGCCGGGAAGGCAGAAAGCCAGGGCGTTTCCCTTGCGGTCATGGAGAGGGGGCAGGCCCTGTTCCGGGGCGGTATGACCGTGACCTGCCTCCAGCCCGGGGAAGGAGATGAGCTGGAACCGGGAAACGGCGCTTCCCTTGTGCTGGATCTATCCTGTGGGGATTTTGACATGCTACTTGCAGGAGATGTGGAAGGAGAGGGAGAAAGTCTTCTTATGGAGAGGCTGGAAAAAACATATGATGTGCTGAAGGTAGCCCATCATGGATCTAGGAATTCCACTTGCGAGGATTTCCTTGAGAGGGCAGGGCCGCAGGCTGCACTGATCTCGGCCGGGAGGGACAACCGTTACGGGCATCCCCACCAGGAGACCCTGGACCGGCTTGACAGGGCCGGCTGCTCGGTCTGGCAGACAGCCCAAAGTGGGGCTGTGACTATTGTGACAGATGGAAGGACGGTGAGCATCCGCGGATTTCTGCCATGATTTCGTCATGGCAGCAGTCATCTTCCCTTGTCAAGAGCGGCTCCCATCGCTTATAATAGTCTTCATGAAGAATTTGAATGAAGATATCAAGACAGGACAATTTAAACAGGTCTATCTCCTTTACGGGGAGGAGGCCTATCTGAAGAAGCAGTATAAAACCCGTCTCACAAAGGCCATCATCCCCGAGGGGGACACCATGAACTATTCTTATTATGAAGGGAAAAATATCAGTGTCCCGGAGATCATAGATCTGGCGGAGACCATGCCCTTTTTTGCAGCTCACAGGCTGATCGTGGTGGAGAACTCGGGATTTTTCAAGACAGCGTCCCCGGAGCTGGCAGATTATATCAAGGCCATGCCGGACACAGTGATCTTCCTTTTTGTCGAGACTGAGGTGGACAAGCGGGGGAAACTGTACAAAGCAGTCAAGGAAAAAGGGCGCATCGTGGAGATGGGCATGCAGGACGAAAAGACTCTCCTTTTGTGGATTGCCTCGGCTGTGAAGAGGGAGAACAAGAAGATCCAGGAGTCCACCGTGCGCTATCTGATCTCAAAAGCGGGAACCGATATGGAGAACCTGGAAAAGGAGCTGGAAAAGCTGTTTTCCTACACTGTTTTTAAGGATGAGATCACCATACAGGATGTGGAGGATATCTGTACCACACAGATCACCAACCGGATCTTTGACATGGTGGATGCTGTGGCCAAGAAGCAGCAGAAAAAAGCGCTGGATTACTACTATGACCTGGTGGCGCTGAAGGAGCCGCCTCTTCGTATACTGGCTCTTCTGACCAGGCAGTTCCGCATCCTGCTGGAGGTGAAGGAGCTCATGCGAAAGGGGCTTGGCAGACAGCAGATCGCCCAGAGCGCGGGGCTTCACCCCTATGTGGCCGGAAAATGCATGGACCAGAGCAAAGGATTTTCCGGGTGGCAGATCCGGAACATACTGGAGGATGCCGCGGACATGGAAGAGGCTGCCAAGACAGGAAGGCTGGACAGCACCATGTGCGTGGAGATCTTTATTGTAAAATACAGCACAGACGGGAGTTCTTAGCGCTTGCAAAAGAGTGCCCGGACATGCTATGATATTGTGCTGAACAGGAACATTACTTACTATGGAAGGAACGATAGAAGTGGGAGCAATAGAACAGAGCAGAATTCGTAATTTTTGTATTATCGCCCATATTGACCACGGTAAATCTACCCTGGCGGACCGGATCATCGAGATGACCGGACTGCTCACCAGCCGTGAGATGCAGTCCCAGGTGCTGGACAATATGGATCTGGAAAGGGAGAGAGGGATCACCATCAAATCCCAGGCTGTCCGTACCGTCTACAAAGCAAAGGATGGCCACGAATACATTTTTAACCTTATCGATACCCCGGGGCATGTGGATTTTAACTACGAGGTATCCCGGAGTCTGGCTGCCTGTGACGGAGCCATCCTTGTAGTGGATGTGGCTCAGGGCGTGGAGGCCCAGACGCTGGCCAATGTGTACCTGGCCCTGGATCACGATCTGGACGTGATGCCTGTCATCAACAAGGTGGACCTGCCAAGTGCAGAGCCGGAGAGAGTCATTGAGGAGATCGAGGACGTCATCGGCATAGAGGCACAGGATGCGCCTCTCATCTCTGCAAAAACAGGGCTGAATGTGGACCAGGTGCTGGAGCAGATCGTGGAGAAGATCCCGGCTCCGTCGGGGGATGCAAAAGCGCCCCTGCAGGCGCTGATCTTTGACTCCCTGTACGACTCCTACAAAGGCGTCATTGTCTTCTGCCGAATCATGGAAGGAACCATCCGCAAGGGAACACCTATCCTTATGATGGCGACAGGCGCCAAGGCAGAAGTGGTGGAAGTGGGCTATTTCGGAGCAGGGCAGTTCATCCCCTGCGAGGAACTGGAAGCCGGCATGGTGGGCTATTTTACAGCCAGCCTTAAGAATGTAAAGGATACCCGGGTGGGTGACACGGTGACAAATGCGGAACATCCCTGCAGCGAGCCCCTTCCCGGCTACAAAAAAGTGCAGCCCATGGTGTACTGCGGCATGTACCCGACTGACGGAGCCAAATATCCGGACCTTAGGGACGCGCTGGAAAAACTCCAGCTTAATGATGCATCTTTGCAGTTTGAGCCGGAGACGTCGATTGCCCTTGGCTTTGGTTTCCGCTGCGGTTTCCTTGGGCTTCTTCACCTGGAGATCATCCAGGAGAGACTGGAGAGGGAGTACAACCTGGACCTGGTGACCACGGCTCCGGGAGTTGTGTACAAAGTGCATAAGACAAGCGGCGAAGTCATTGAACTGACCAACCCGTCCAACCTGCCGGATCCCTCTGAGATCGAGTACATGGAGGAACCCATGGTGAAGGCGGAGATCATGGTCACGTCCGAGTATATCGGCTCCATCATGGAGCTCTGCCAGGAGAGAAGAGGCGAGTACCAGGGCATGGAGTACATTGAGGAGAAGCGTGCGGTGCTTCATTACCACCTGCCGCTGAACGAGATCATTTACGACTTTTTCGACGCCCTCAAATCCCGGTCAAGGGGATACGCCTCCTTTGACTATGAGATGCTGGGATACCAGCAGTCCGAGCTTGTGAAGCTGGATATCCTGATCAACAGGGAAGAGGTGGACGCCCTGTCCTTTATCGTCCATGCGGGAACTGCCTACGAGAGGGGACGGAGGATGTGCGAGAAGCTCAAAGAAGAGATTCCGCGACAGCTCTTTGAGATCCCTATCCAGGCTGCCATCGGAAGCAAGATCATTGCCAGGGAGACTGTCAAGGCTCTGCGCAAGGACGTGCTTGCCAAGTGCTACGGCGGAGATATCAGCCGTAAGAGAAAGCTGCTGGAGAAGCAGAAAGAAGGAAAGAAGCGGATGCGCCAGGTAGGCAATGTGGAGATCCCCCAGAAAGCCTTTATGAGTGTGCTGAAGCTGGATGACAAATAAAAGGAGAAACAGATGAAAGAACTGGAATTATATATCCATATTCCGTTCTGCGTCAGAAAATGTAAATACTGCGACTTCCTGTCCGCCCCTGCCTCGCAGCGGGAGCGGCAGGCGTATGTGGACAGCCTTTGCGGAAAGATCCGTTCCTATGCGGACTCTGCAAAGGCTTATCACGTTGTCAGCATTTTCCTTGGCGGCGGAACGCCATCGATCCTGGAGGGGGAGCAGATCCTACAGATTTTTGCAGCCATCCGTGAAGCCTTTCTGGTGGACGAAGATGCGGAGATCACCCTGGAGGCCAACCCGGGGACGGTGACAGGAGGCGGACCTGCCTCTGTCACGAAAGAAAAGCTGGCGGCCTGGAGGCAGGCGGGGATCAACCGCCTGAGCATAGGTCTTCAGTCGGCGGAGGACCGGGAGCTGAAAGCTCTGGGGCGGATCCACACCTTTGCAGAATTTAAAGAAACGTACCAGGCGGCTGTGGCGGCAGGGTTTTCCAATATGAATGTGGATCTCATGTCCGCCATCCCTTTCCAGACAGAGGAGAGCTGGGAGAGGACCCTGCGCACGGTGGCCGGACTGACCCCGCCGCCAGCCCACATTTCTGCCTACAGCCTTATCATCGAGGAGGGGACGCCCTTCTATGAGAGATACGGGAGCGGGGAGCACGCGGAGGAGCTGCCGGATGAGGATACAGAGCGGCGCATGTATGAGAGGACGGAGGAAATCCTGTCAGAGTACGGCTACCACCGCTACGAGATCTCCAATTATGCCCTGCCCGGATATGAGTGCAGGCACAATCTGGGTTACTGGGACCGCCGGGAGTATCTTGGCATCGGGGACGGCGCTGCCTCCTTCTTTGAAGGAAAACGCTGGTCCGGCGAGGAGGAGCCGGTGACCCTTACCAGAAAGGATGCCATGGAGGAATTTATGTTCCTGGGACTGCGGAAGATGGAGGGGGTATCCCGCCGCCGTTTCCGGGAAGAATTTCAGACAGAGATGGAGGAGATCTACGGGACGGTCATAGAGGAGCTGTGCCGCCAGGGGTTGCTGGAGACTGCCGGAGACAGGCTGCGCCTGACCAGGAAAGGAATTGATGTCAGCAACTATGTGATGAGTGAGTTTCTGCTGGATGTATAGTAAAAGGCAGAAAGGATGAGAGGGGAAACAGATATGATTTGACACATGAGGATGTGTTGATTATAATATACTTAACAAGGGAGCCGATAGCCAGCCTACACCTGGCCACCCGGCAAATATGTATTACGAAATAGCGCTACACTGACCAGGTGGGGGCGCTATTTTTTGCGTTTGTTATTGGTTATAAGGGTAATAACAGCACAAAGCATAATGATAAAGCTGAACAGATCAGACCATGTTATCATAAGCACCAACCCCCTTTCTGCCAGGTGGCTGGTATAGCACCTCATCGGTTCCCTGGGTAAATATATTATGTCTATAATAGCGCTATAAAAGTGAAAAATCAAGAAGTGACATAAAAATGTCAAAACTTTTTTGCATCTCTCAGTGATATTCTTTCGGCAGTTTCCCAAATTCCCTCTTGAAAGCCTTCAGAAAGTTGGAGTAGTCGTTAAAGCCGCACTGCAGGCAGGCGTCCATGACGGAGGAGCCGCCCCGCAGCATGTTCCGGGCCACGATCAGTCTCTTCTTCATAATGTACTGGTAGAGGGAGAGACCGATAAACTGCTTGAACTGCCTGTTCAGATAATACTTGCTGATGTAAAATCTGTCGGACAGCAGATTTAATGACAGATCTTCCGTAAGGTTTTCGTTGATGTACAGCAGGATCTGGTTGATCTTCTCGTTCTCTGTGACGTCGTGCTTGATGGAGTCGGGGGCGTCATAGTAGGCGCGGCTGACATACACCAGGAACTCCGTCAGATAGGCGCTGGCAAGGGCATAGCTGCCCATCTGGGGGCTGTGCTTGACCTCGGATATGAGATTGCAGAGTTGCCGCAGACGGGCGATGTTCTGGCTGTCCGGCCGTATGAGACGGTAGTCCTTTAGCGCGGAGTCGGTGAAACAGGTAGTCAGATCCTCCCCGTATAGATCGTGCAGGTTGTCGAAGAAATCGTCGGCAAGCCAGATCACAACCCGCTCGTAAGGCCGGCCCGGCTGAATGTCCGGCCGGTGGATGTCCGAGCTTCCTGTCAGAAGGATGTCTCCCGGCCGCAGACTGTAGGTTCTTCCTTCTATAATATAATTCACATTTCCGGACAAAAAGAAATAGATCTCATAAAAGGGATGCTGATGAAATTCTACGACAGGCGGAGTTTCATTGTAAGTATGGTGAAATTCGAAGTATTTTTCTGTCATAACCTGACTCGGATTAAACTCTTCTTTGTACATATCGCACAAAAATCTCCTTTTTAAAATATGAAAACTGCACAATTAGTATGTTTATATATGCTATTATAGGGCAATATTCACCACATTTCAAGCTGTAACTACCACGTAATAAAGGGGTGGCATTGTTATAATATAGACAATAAAACAGAACCGGTTCCGTTAAACAAAATAAGGAGGATATAAAGGTATGAGACGATATCGCAGATGTATGGCTGTGATGCTCAGTGTGGGATTACTGGCTGCGTCCGTTACCGGGTGCAGTTCTGGCGGAGGAGATGACAGGCAGATCATAAGGATCGGCCATAACCAGGCTACCGACCACCCCACAAACATTGCCCTGCTGGCTTTTGAGGAATATATCGAGAGCGAGCTGGGGGACAAGTACAATGTGGAAGTCTATCCAAGCGAGCTTCTCGGCTCCCAGACGGACATGGTTCAGCTTACCCAGACAGGAGCCATAGACTTCTGTGTGGCCAGCAACTCTATTCTGGAGACATTTTCAGAAAATTACACTCTGTTTAACCTGCCCTATCTGTTTGCTTCCGAGGAGGCATACCATGCGGCCATGGACGATTCGGAGATCACAGATCCTATTTTTGAATCCACGAAGCAGGCCGGCTTTGAGGCGGTGACATGGATTGATGCAGGAACCCGTAACTTCTACACCGTGTCTACCCCTGTGGAGACCCCGGAGGACCTGCGCGGGCTGAAGATCCGTGTGCAGCAGTCCCCCACAAACATCGAGATGATGGACCGGCTGGGAGGATCCGCCACCCCTATGGGATTTGGTGATGTGTACACAGCTCTCCAGTCCAAGGTCATTGACGGTGCGGAGAACAATGAGATGGCGCTGACATCCAACGGACACGGGGATGTGTGTAAATATTATTCCTATGACATGCACCAGATGATCCCGGATATTCTGATCGGCAACTGCGACTTCCTGGATGAACTGCCGGATGAGGAGCGGGAGATTTTTGAGGAAGGATTCAGGCTTGTCAATGAAGTAGAGAGAGAAGAATGGGTGAAAGCCGTGGAGGAGGCAAAGAGCACCGCAGAAAATGACCAGGGCGTCACATTTATCTACCCCGACATCACACCCTTCCAGGAAGCATGCCTGCCGATGCATGAGGCTATGCTGGAACAGTATCCGGATCTTGAACCGATCTACCAGCAGATCCAGGCATACAATGAACAGTATCCGGTAGAAGCAGGAGAACAGGAGGTGCAGTAAAGATGAAAGCGTTTCGCAATGTGATTACCCGTATTTTAAACGGACTGTCAGGGATCAGTTTCCTGGCCATGGTAGTCCTCACATGCTGGCAGGTTATAGCAAGGTACATCCTGCAGAATCCCTCCACATGGTCGGAGGAGCTGGTGGGATACCTGTTCGCATGGATGAGCCTTTTTGGAGCTTCTCTTGTGACAAGTGAGAGAGGACATATGAATATCCCGGTTATTGTGGAGAGATTCAGCCCCAATGGGCAGAAAGCGCTGAACTGCTTAGGAGAACTGATCGCATTTCTCTTCTCCGCCACTATCCTTGTGTTCGGCGGTGTACAGATCACATCCCTGGCCATGGGACAGATGACCTCATCCCTGGGCGTGCCCATCGGTGTGTTCTATGTTGTCCTGCCCCTGTGCGGCGTGCTGAACATGATCTACACGGTCCTGAACATGATAGATATAGTAAAAGGAAATACAGAAGAAAAGGAGGCGGCATAAATGGCAATTGAATCTTTGATCATTATTATTCTTGTCCTGCTGATCCTGCTTGCCCTGGGCGTGCCTATCGCGTACTCCATCGGCATCGCGTCACTGGTTGTGATCCTGCAGACCGTTCCCCTGGATGTGTCCGTTGTCACTTCCTCCCAGCGTATTTTCGTGGGTATGAGCAAGTTCAGCCTGACAGCCATCCCCTTCTTTATCCTGGCCGGAAATCTGATGAACCAGGGCGGCATTGCTAAGCGTCTGGTGAACTTTGTCATGGCTATCCTGGGCAAGCTGCCGGGAGCGCTGCTTGTGACAAACATCGGAGCCAACGCCCTTTTTGGCGCAATCTCAGGCTCTGCATCCGCAGCGGCAGCCGCTGTTGGAAGCATGCTGAAAGAAGGCGAGGAGGAGCAGAACTATGACCCGGCTCTCTGCGCAGCCACAAACGGTGCGTCAGCCCCGTCGGGACTTCTTATTCCGCCCTCCAACGCGCTGATCACCTACTCCCTGGCATCCGGCGGTACTTCCGTGGCGGCTCTCTTCCTGGGCGGCTATGTGCCCGGCATCCTGTGGGCTGTCTGCTGTATCGTGGCAGGAGTGATCCTGGCAAAGAAGAAAGGCTACAGGGGAATTCCCGGGAAATTTGACTGGAAGAATCTGGGACGGGCAACTGTGCAGGCTCTCCCGGCTCTGTCTCTGATCATCATTGTCATCGGCGGTATCGTGGCAGGTGTCTTCACGGCTACAGAGGGTTCTGCGGTGGCAGTTGTGTACGCCCTTATCCTGGGTATCCTGTACAAGAACATTACCTGGAAATCTTTCTGGAAGATCACTGTGGAGAGCGCCAAGATGAGCGGTATGGTGGTATTTCTGATCGGTGTGTCCAACATTCTTGGATGGGTCATGGCCTTTCTGCAGATCCCCCAGGCAGTTTCCGAGGCGCTGCTTGGCCTGACGGACAACTATGTGATCATCCTGCTGATCATGAACGTGATCCTGCTTATCGCCGGTACCTTCATGGACGTGACACCGGCCATCCTGATCTTCACGCCGCTGTTCCTGCCTATTGTGCAGACATTTGGCATGCACCCGGTGCATTTCGGACTGATCCTTGTATACAACCTGTGTATCGGAAATATCACGCCGCCGGTAGGAAATACGCTGTTTGTGGCGATTAAGGTAGGAAATACGACACTGTCAAAGACAATGCCCTACATGCTCTGGTACTATGTGATGATCCTGCTCGGACTTTTGCTTGTCACCTATGTACCGTTCCTGAGCACCGGACTGCCTGCGGCAGCAGGGCTGATTTAAAGGAGGAAATTCTATGAAAATGACATTTCGCTGGTATGGCGATGGAAACGACAGCATTACGCCGGAGATGATCCGGCAGATCCCCGGCGTGACAGGGCTTGTGTGGGCCCTGCACAACAAACAGGCCGGAGAGGTATGGGAAAAAGAAGAGATAGAAGCTGTGCGCCAGCGCATTGAGGGGGCAGGCTTCAACATGGACGTGGTGGAGAGTGTCAACGTCCACGATGATATCAAGATCGGCCTGCCCACAAGGGATAAGTATATTGAGAATTACAAGACCACACTGAAGAACCTGGCTGAGTTCGGCGTGAAGGTTGTCACCTACAATTTTATGCCCGTCTTTGACTGGACAAGGACAGACCTCTTCCATCCCCTGGAGGATGGTTCCACGGCTCTGTACTATGAGAAGAACAGGATCCAGGATGACTACAAGGAGATGGCGGATTACATTCTGAACAATCTCCACGGCATGACATTCCCTGGATGGGAGCCGGAGAGGATGGCAAAGTTAGATGAGCTCTTCGAGGCGTACCGTCCGGTGACAAAGGAGAAACTGTGGGAGAATCTGAAGTATTTCCTGGAGGCCATCATGCCCACCTGCCACGAGACAGGGATCAGGATGGCGATCCACCAGGACGATCCGCCGTGGGATATATTCGGCCTGCCCCGTCTTCTGTGCGATAAGGAATCCATCGGGCGGTTCCTCTCCATGGTGGACGATGAGTACAACTGCCTGTGTCTGTGCTCCGGCTCCCTGGGAGCCAACCCGGACAACAATGTGGCGGACATCATCCGCACTTACTGCGACCGGATCGCTTTCGCCCACATCCGCAACGTGCGGCATTATCCAAACGGGGACTTCTCCGAAGTGTCCCACCGGGACTGCGACGGGGAGACCGGCATCCTGGACATCATGAAAGCCTACCACGACTGCGGTTACAAAGGATATGTCCGGCCTGACCACGGACGCCACCTCTGGGGCGAGGAGTGCCGGCCCGGATACGGTCTCTACGACAGGGCGCTTGGTATCATGTACCTGTGGGGCTGCTGGGATATGCTGGAGAAGACGGAAGGAAAAGTGGGAGAATAAAATAAAAACAGGAGGTGTCTGTTATGGGAAAATTTATGGATCAGGATTTCCTGCTGACTACGGAGACGGCGAAATGGCTGTACCACGATGTGGCGGAGAAAATGCCCATCATCGATTATCACTGCCATATCAGCCCGAAGGAGATAGCGGAAGGCAGGAAGTTCGACAATATAACCGAAGTCTGGCTGGGAGGAGATCACTACAAGTGGAGGCAGATGCGCTTTGGAGGCGTGCCGGAGGAGCTGATCACCGGGGACGGAGATCCCCGGGAGAAGTTCCGGGCTTACGCATCCATCCTGCCGGGACTTATCGGCAATCCACTGTACCACTGGAGCCATCTGGAGCTCCAGCGGGTCTTCGGGATCCATGAGCCCCTCACGGAAAAAAACGCCGACGAGATCTACGACAGATGCAATGAGATATTGGCTCAGTATTCGGCCAGGGATCTGATGCGCAAGTTCCATGTAAAGGCTCTGTGCACTACCGACGATCCCTGCGATGACCTGAGATGGCATGAGCAGATTGCGGCAGATGAGACCATGGAGATCCAGGTGCGGCCAGCTTTCCGCCCGGACAAGGCGGTGAACATAGAAAAAGAAGGCTTTGCGGACTATATCCGGCTTCTGGGGGAAGTGACCGGAAAAGCTATCACCTGTACGGAAGATGTGGCGGAGGCTCTTGGGGACAGGATCGAGTATTTTGACAGGAGAGGATGTCTCTGTGCGGATCACGGCGTGGACTACTGCATGTACGCTGCCCCGGACAGGGAGGCCGCGGACAGAGCCTTTGCGGCTGCCATGAAAGGGGAGATCCCGGCAAAAGCGGACGGGGATGTATACAAGACCATGGTGACCATGGCCTGCGCAAAGAAATATACGGAAAAGAACTGGGTCATGCAGATCCACTTCGGATGCCTGCGCAACACAAATAAGCCCCAGTTTGCAAAGTTGGGACCGGATACAGGGTATGATGCTGTCAACGGCATGTCGGGGATCGAGAACGTAGCCCCTCTTCTGAACGCTTTTGCGGAAAACGGGGGACTGCCGAAGATGATCCTCTACTCCCTGAACCCCAATGATAACACCGCTCTTGTCTCCATCGCAGGCGCCTTCCAGGGCGGCGGTGTGGAAGGACGGGTGCAGCAGGGCAGCGCCTGGTGGTTCAATGACAACCGGCCCGGCATGCGCACCCAGATGACAGAGCTTGCATGCAACGGCAGGCTGGGCTGCTTCGTGGGTATGCTCACCGACTCCAGATCCTTTATCAGCTACACAAGGCATGAGTATTTCCGCCGGATCCTGTGCGAGATGATCGGGGAGTGGGTAGAGAGCGGACAGTATCCCGACGACCGGGAGCAGCTCACAAAGCTGGTGGAGGATATCTGCTTTAACAACACAAATAAATTTTTCGGATTCCATGTGTAATTTCTGCGCCATGCAGAAGGAAAGGAGAAACAGTATGAATTTACCATTAAATATTGATTATACAGGAAAAGTAGTCGTGATCACAGGTGCCGGCGGCGTGCTCTGCGGCATCATGGCAAAGGCCTTCGCCCAGGCGGGGGCAAAGGTGGCAGCTCTGGATCTCAACGAGGATGCAGTGAAGAAACTGGCGGACGAGTGCACGGCAGAAGGTTATGTCTGCAAAGGGTACAAGGCCAACGTGCTGGAGCCGGAGGCTCTTGAGGAAGTCCACGCACAGGTGTTAAAGGACTTAGGACCCTGCGATATCCTGATCAACGGCGCCGGCGGAAACAACCCCAGGGCAACCACGGACAATGAGTACCAGCACGAGGCACAGGAAGGACAGAAGACCTTCTTTGATCTGGATGCAGGCGGCGTGGACTTTGTGTTCAAGCTGAACTTCCAGGGCACACTGCTTCCCACCCAGACATTTGCAAAAGACATGGTAGACAGAAAAGAAGGATGTATCCTGAACATCTCCTCCATGAACGCCTACACTCCGCTGACAAAGATCCCGGCCTACTCTGCGGCAAAGGCAGGTATCTCCAACTTTACCCAGTGGCTGGCAACCCATTTTGCAGGGACAGGGATCCGCTGCAACGCCATCGCCCCGGGATTCCTTGTGTCCAACCAGAACAGAGGGCTTCTGTTTAACGAGGACGGAACGCCTACAGCCCGCTCCCACAAGATCTTAAGCGGAACTCCCATGGGACGTTTTGTGGAGGCTGAGGAGCTTCTCGGCGGTGTATTCTTCCTCTGCGATGAGAAGGCGGCCAGCGCGGTGACAGGCGTGGTACTTCCCATAGACGCTGGATTTGCCGCCTACTCAGGTGTATAGTGGCCAAAAGATTCAAAAAGGAGGAGCGTATGAGTACGATCAGTGAAAAATTTGCGCAGTTCGGCGTAGTCCCGGTAGTTGTCCTTGAAGATGCAAAGGACGCGGCCCCGCTGGCGGAAGCGCTTATAAAGGGCGGACTGCCCTGTGCGGAAGTAACTTTCCGCACAGAGGCGGCCCAGGAGTCCATCCGGATCATGAAGGAGTCATACCCGGAGATGCTGGTGGGAGCGGGGACTGTCCTTACCACAGCCCAGGCCGATGCGGCGGTGGAAGCAGGGGCAGAGTTCATCGTCACGCCGGGATTTGACCCGGAGATTGTGGACTACTGTATAGAGAAAGGCATCCCGGTATTCCCCGGATGCATCACCCCCTCGGAGGTGGCCCAGGCAGTAAAAAGAGGGCTGAAGACGGTGAAATTCTTCCCGGCAGAGCAGTTTGGCGGCCTGGCTGCCATCAAAGCCCTGTCAGCTCCCTACAACATGGTGAAGTTTATGCCTACAGGCGGCATCAATGCCGGCAACCTGAAAGAGTACCTGGCATTTGACAGGATCGTCTGCTGCGGAGGAAGCTGGATGGTGAAGGGCGACCTGATCCGGGAGGGCGCATTTGACAGGATCTGTGAGCTGACCCGGGAAGCGGCGCAGCTTGCGGCGAGCATGAGATAAAGGAGCGGATGTATGATGAAGCAGAACAGTATGCTGGCCTGTGAAAAGAGAGAAGAGAACCGGTTTATCACGGTGGGGGAGATCATGCTGCGGCTGACGCCCCCGGATTATGGAAAGATCCGCATGGCATCCAGCTTTGAGGTACACTACGGCGGAAGCGAGGCCAACATTGCCCTGGCTCTGGCCAATATGGGAATGGACAGCACGTTTTTCTCCGTGGTGCCGGACAACAGCCTGGGGAAGAGCACCGTGCGGATGCTCCGCAGCAATGATGTGCACTGCAGTCCGGTGATCTACAGCACGCCGGAGCAGACCCCCTCGCACCGGCTGGGCACCTACTATCTGGAGACCGGCTTCGGGATCCGCCCCAGCAAGGTGATCTACGACAGAAAGCACAGTGCCTTTTCGGAATTTGATTTCAGCACCGTGGATATAGAGAAGATCCTTGAGGGGTACACATGGCTCCATTTAAGCGGCATCACACCGGCTCTCTCGGAGAGCTGCCGGGAGCTTGTCATGAGCAGTCTGAAGGCGGCGAAGAAGCTGGGGCTGACAGTCAGCTTTGACGGGAACTTCCGAAGCAAGCTGTGGACCTGGGAGGAGGCAAGGGATTTCTGTACCCAGTGCCTGCCCTATGTGGATGTGCTCTTTGGCATTGAGCCCTATCACCTGTGGAAGGACGAGGCAGACCACAGCCGGGGAGATGTAAAAGACGGCGTGCCTCTGCAGCCGGACTATGAACAGCAGGATAAAGTGTTCCGTGCCTTTGTGGAGAGATACCCCAATCTGAAATGTATCGCCAGGCACGTGCGCTATGTCCACAGCGGCAGCGAGAACAGTATGAAAGCCTACATGTGGCTGGACGGAAAGACATACGAGAGCCGGATGTTCACCTTCAGCATCCTGGACCGCGTGGGCGGCGGGGATGCCTTTGCAGGGGGACTGATCTACGCTG
Organism: Lachnoclostridium phocaeense; assembly: GCF_959599685.1. Taxonomy (NCBI): domain Bacteria; kingdom Bacillati; phylum Bacillota; class Clostridia; order Lachnospirales; family Lachnospiraceae; genus Lachnoclostridium; species Lachnoclostridium phocaeense. The sequence goes on along the minus strand of NZ_CAUGIN010000001.1, from coordinate 97,762 downwards.
TGATGAACGGCTACTCTCCCGAGGATATCGTCAACTTTGCTGTGGCCAGCAGCGCCATCAAGCATACCATCAGAGGGGACGCCAACATTACAGACGATGTGTCTGTAATCCAGAACCTTATGGATATGAATTTTGATATCAAGAGATAGAAAAGCAGGGATGCCTGCGTAGAAGAAAGAGAATACAAAAAAGAAGAGGCCGGAATTTCCGGCCTCTTCTTCAGTCTTAGTGTTCGTCCTGGTATTTCAGAGCAGCCTCCACGAAGCCCTTGAAAAGCGGGTGAGGCCTGTTGGGCCTTGATTTCAGCTCCGGGTGGGCCTGGGTGGCGATGAACCAGGGGTGGGAGGGGATCTCCACCATCTCCACGATGCGCCCGTCCGGCGACAGGCCGGAGAGCAGCATGCCGTGTGAGGTAAGGTCATCCCGGTAGTCATTGTTCACCTCGTAGCGATGGCGGTGGCGCTCGTGTATCTCCTCCTTGCCGTAGAGGGCGTAGGCCTTGGAGCTCTTATCCAGCACGCACGGATAGGAGCCAAGCCGCAGGGTACCGCCGATATCCTCGATGCCGATCTGGTCCGGCATGATGTGGATTACCGGGTGAGTGGTGTCCGGGTTGAGCTCAGCGCTGTGGGCGTCCCGGAAGCCCACCACATCTCTTGCAAACTCCACAATGGCAAGCTGCATGCCAAGACAAAGGCCCAGGAAAGGAACGCCGTGCTCACGGGCGTAGCGGATGGCCAGTATTTTGCCGTCGATACCCCGGCTTCCAAAGCCGCCGGGCACGAGAACGCCGCTGACATCTCCCAGGAGATCCTCCACATTGTCGGCAGTGACAGTCTCTGAGTCGATCCATTTTATATTGACTGTGGCGCGGGAGAAGATGCCTCCGTGTTTCAGAGCCTCCACCACGCTGATGTAGGCGTCGTGGAGCTGGATATATTTTCCTACAAGAGCCACAGTGACATCCGTGTTGGGGCTCTTTAAGTAATCCACCATCTCTGTCCAGTCCTTCAGGTCGGGGGCGGGACAGTCCAGATGGAGGGACTCGCAGACAACCTCCGCAAGATGCTCTTTTTCCATGGCCAGGGGAGCCTCGTAGAGGTATTCCACGTCCAGATTCTGGAGTACGTGGTCTGCAGGCACGTTGCAGAAGAGGGCGATCTTATCCTTGATGCCCTGATCCAGAGGATGCTCGGACCGGCACACAATGATGTCCGGCTGGATTCCCATACCCTGCAGGTCTTTTACGCTGGCCTGGGTGGGTTTTGTCTTCATCTCCTGTGAAGCACGCAGATAGGGGATGAGGGTGACGTGGATGAGGATGACATTTTCCCGGCCCTTCTCGTGCTGGAACTGCCGGATGGCCTCCAGGAAAGGCTGGCTCTCAATGTCGCCCACTGTGCCGCCGACTTCGATAATGGCAATTTCCGTATTTTTTGCCACAGGGTTCCGGTAGAAACGGCTTTTGATCTCGTTTGTGATGTGGGGGATCACCTGCACGGTGCCTCCGCCGAAATCGCCCCGCCGTTCTTTCTGCAGTACGGACCAGTAAATTTTTCCGGTAGTCACATTGGAGTTCTTTGTAAGGCTCTCATCGATAAAGCGCTCATAGTGACCCAGATCCAGGTCTGTCTCCGCCCCGTCGTCTGTGACGAAGACTTCTCCGTGCTGCACCGGATTCATGGTGCCCGGGTCAATGTTGATATAAGGATCAAACTTCTGCATGGTCACTGTATATCCTCTGGCTTTCAGAAGCCTTCCAAGGGATGCCGCCGTGATACCTTTTCCCAGTCCTGATACTACACCGCCTGTTACAAATACATACTTTACTGCCATAGTCTCCTCCTTTTGTCGTCATATGTTTTTTGTTCCATTACTTTTTAAAAAACATATTATATACCCTTTTCCTCCCGAAAAACAGTCTTTTTTTCATATTTTGGCTCAAAAGTTGCCTGTATAAACAGTTTTTTGAAGACGTTGATGTCCACGGAGCTGAGCATGACAGAGGTGTGGAGCTGGCAGCCGTTCAGTTTCGGAAGCTGTTCCAGGGCGAGCTGGGCGTTCTTGTCCGTAGCTGCGCTGACAGACAGGGCGATCAGTACCTCGTCCGTGTGAAGGCGGGGATTGCGGCTTCCCAGGTAGTTCACCTTCAGCTTCTGGATAGGCTCGATGGCTTCCGGGGAGATGACATGGCAGGCGTGGTCGATGCCGGCCAGCTCCTTCAGGGCGTTCAGAAGAAGAGCAGCGGAGGCGCCCAGAAGATCACTTGTCTTTCCGGTGACGATCTTTCCGTCCGGAAGCTCCAGGGCAGCGGCGGGAGCGCCGGTCTGTTCCGCCTGGCTGAGGGCTGCGTCCACTACAGGGCGGTCGTGGACCGTGATGCCGGCCTGGTTCATGAGCATTTCGATCTTGAACACTTCCTCCTCAGAGCAGGAGCCGGATATGAAGCGGTCCATTGTGTCGTAGTAGCGGCGGATGATCTCCTGGAGTGAGGCCTGGCGGCACACTTCATCATCGCATATACAGTTTCCGGCCATGTTGACGCCCATATCCGTGGGGGACTTGTACGGATTTTCCCCGTAAATGCGCTCAAAGGTGGCGCGAAGGACAGGGAAGATCTCGATATCCCGGTTGTAGTTTACAGTGGTCTCCCCGTAGGCCTCCAGGTGGAACGGATCGATCATATTCACATCGTTGAGGTCCGCTGTGGCAGCCTCGTAAGCCAGATTCACCGGATGCTTCAGAGGAATGTTCCAGATAGGGAAGGTCTCAAATTTAGCGTAGCCTGCCTGCACGCCCCGCTTGTGCTCGTGGTAGAGCTGGGAGAGGCAGGTTGCCATCTTTCCGCTTCCCGGCCCGGGGGCTGTGATGACCACAAGGGGACGGGTTGTCTCAATATAATCATTTTTTCCATATCCTTCATCGCTGACAATAAGCGGCACATTTCCAGGATAGCCGGGTATAATATAATGAAGATAGACCCGGATGCCCAGACGCTCCAGCCTTGCCTTGAAAAGATCTGCGCTGTTCTGGCCGCTGTACTGGGTGATGACTACACTGCCTACATACAGGCCTGCGTGGATGAATTCCTCCCGGAGACGGAGCACATCCGAGTCATAAGTGATGCCCAGGTCCCCGCGGACTTTATTTTTCTCAATGTCCCCGGCGCTGATGACGATGACGATCTCCGCCTGGTCTGCAAGTTGTTTGAGGAGGCGCAGTTTGCTGTCGGGCTGGAAACCGGGCAGAACCCGGGAGGCATGATAGTCGTCAAAAAGCTTTCCGCCGAATTCCAGATAAAGTTTTCCTCCGAATTTGTCAATCCTCTCACGGATGTGGGAGGACTGCATGTGAAGGTATTTGTCGTTGTCAAATCCAATTTTCATCTGTAAGTTCCTTTCATTTCTGTTAGCTGTTATATATGTAAATATAAATACACATTTCCTTCACAAGTATACTACAAGAAAGCCCGAGTTTACAATCTTTTCATAATGTTTTTATTGATTTTGAAACAGGGGATACTTATAATAATATGGTAACGTCGGTGTTGCCGGCGCTGCACATATACAGGAGGAGAACTATGGACAACCAGAATAATCAGAACAGAAATAATAACCAGGATCCGAACCGGAACAACCGGCAGGGTGTTTCTTTCGTCCTGATCGTGACGCTGATCACTACCATACTTGTACTGGTCCTGTTTCAGTTCCAGGGGGTAAACAGTGCTGAGGAGATCTCCTACAACAGGTTTATCAAAATGGTAGAGGACGGAGAGGTCGAGAAGGTTGATATAGGAGCCAGCCAGATCAATATCACAGCCAAGCAAGGCAAGGACGATACTGTGCAGAGAGAATACTACACAGGTATCGTCAATGACGACCAGCTTGTGGACCGCCTGCTTGACGCGGGAGTGGAAGTGAATCAGGAGATACCTGATACCACATCCTCCATGCTGCTGAGCATTATCCTGACATTTCTTCCCATCGCCTGCATCGTGGGACTCTTTGTGTGGTTTACAAAGAAAATGTCCAAGGGCGGCGGCATGATGGGCATTGGAAAGAGCAACGCAAAGATGTATGTGGAGAAGGAGACTGGTGTCACCTTCAAGGATGTGGCCGGTCAGGACGAGGCCAAGGAGTCGCTCCAGGAGGTGGTGGATTTCCTCCACAACCCGGGCAAGTACACAGGCGTGGGAGCCAAGCTTCCCAAGGGAGCTCTTCTGGTAGGGCCTCCGGGAACAGGAAAGACGCTGCTTGCCAAGGCGGTGGCGGGGGAGGCGAAAGTGCCGTTTTTCTCTCTTTCCGGTTCCGCCTTTGTGGAGATGTACGTGGGCGTGGGCGCTTCCAGGGTCCGCGACCTTTTCAAGCAGGCCCAGCAGATGGCCCCCTGCATCATTTTCATCGATGAGATCGATGCCATCGGAAAGAGCCGTGACACACAGCTTGGAGGAAACGATGAGCGTGAGCAGACACTGAACCAGCTCCTTGCGGAGATGGACGGATTTGACACAAACAAGGGACTGCTTCTTCTGGCGGCCACCAACCGCCCGGAGATCCTGGACCCGGCGCTCCTGCGCCCGGGGCGCTTTGACAGACGGATCATCGTGGAGCGTCCGGACCTGAAGGGGCGTATCGACGTGCTGAAGGTCCATGCGAAGGACGTGCGCATGGACGAGACCGTGGATCTGGAGGCCATTGCCCTGGCCACGTCCGGAGCCGTGGGATCTGACCTGGCCAACATGATCAATGAGGCGGCCATCAATGCTGTCAAGCACGGGAGAAATGCTGTCTCCCAGAGTGACCTCTTTGAGGCTGTGGAGGTGGTCCTTGTAGGAAAAGAGAAGAAGGACCGCATCATGAGCCAGGAGGAGAGGAGGATCGTATCCTACCACGAGGTGGGACACGCCCTTGTGAGCGCTCTCGAGAAGCATGCGGAGCCGGTGCAGAAGATCACGATCGTTCCCAGGACCATGGGAGCTCTCGGCTATGTCATGCAGACGCCTGAGGAGGAGAAGTTCCTGAACACGAAGAAGGAGCTGGAGGCCATGCTGGTGGGCATGCTGGCAGGACGGGCCGCCGAGGAGATCGTCTTTGACACAGTCACCACCGGGGCCTCCAACGATATAGAGAAGGCCACAAGTATCGCGCGGGCTATGATCACCCAGTACGGTATGAGCGAGCGATTCGGCCTGATCGGCCTTGAGTCCATACAGAGCCGCTACCTGGACGGAAGGCCGGTCCTGAACTGCGGCCAGGAGACAGCCTCCGAGATCGACCAGGAGGTCATGAAGATGCTCAAGGGGGCCTACGAGGAGGCCAAGAGGCTGCTGAGCGAGCACAGGGAGGCTCTTGACAGGATCGCGGCCTTCCTGATCGAGAAGGAGACCATCACAGGCAAGGAGTTCATGAAGATCCTGCGCGAAGTGGAGGGGACGCCCGAGACGGACGAGGAGCAGGACAGCGGGGAGCCGAAGGAGGCGCGCATCGCCATGAAGCCGGTGGAGGAAGAGGCGGGAACAGCAGAGAGTGAAAAGGAATAGTGTGTTTTCATAAATGAGCAAGGGCTCCGCAAAATGACTGCGGAGCCCTTTTTCAGGTCTGTGTCAGGACTGTTTCATGGACAAAATGCAGGGAAGATGATATGATTGAGAAAAATAATGTGAGGTGATGTTGATGAAACCGTACACACTGGGAGTATACGAGAAGGCGCTGCCTGGAACTCTGACATGGAAGGAGAAAATGCTTGCCGCCGGAAAGGCGGGATATGACTTTATTGAGATCAGCATTGACGAGACGGATGAAAAGCTGTCCCGGCTTGATATGAGCAGAGAGGATAGACTGGAGCTGGTCTCCCTCATGTATGAGACAGGGATCCCGATTCGCACTATGTGCCTCAGCGGACACCGGAGATATCCGATAGGAAGCAGCGTGCAGGCAGTCAGGGAGCGGGGAATGGAGATCATGGAGAAGGCGCTGGATCTGGCGGATGACCTGGGAATCCGCGTGATCCAGCTGGCCGGCTATGACGTATATTATGAGGAGGGCAGCGAGGTGACCCGCGGATTGTTCCTTGAAAATCTCAGGAAAGCGGCCGATATGGCGGCGGCGAAGGGGATTCTTATGGGCTTTGAGACTATGGAGACCGAGCTCATGAACACGGTGGGTAAGGCGATGGACTATGTAAAAAGGGTTGATTCGGTTTATCTGAATGTCTATCCGGATCTGGGCAATATCACCAATGCGGCCGTTTTATACGGGACGGATGTCCTGGAGGATCTGGAGACAGGGAGGGGACGTCTGACGTCCATGCATTTGAAGGAGACCGTACCCGGCAAGTTCCGCGAGATTCCCTATGGAACCGGTCACGTAGACTTTGAGGCGGGCATTAAAAAGGCGTGGGAGCTGGGGGTCCGCCGGTATGTGACAGAGCTCTGGTACACGGGAAATCCGGAGTGGGAGAAGGATCTGGACTTTGCAGTCTCGAAGATGACAGCGATCCTGGACACGCTTGCATAAGATGAAAGCATTGGGACAGGGGAAGATTTTCCCTTGTCCTTTTTGGTGCGGGACAGTATAATGGAGACCATGGAAAACAGTAATTTTGATATACAGGAAGAACTGAAAAAGCTGCCGGGGAAGCCCGGCGTGTATCTGATGCACGATGAGAAGGACGAGATCATCTATGTAGGGAAAGCCATCAGCCTGAAGAATCGGGTGCGGCAGTATTTCCAGAGCAGCCGCAACAAAGGGGTGAAGATCGAGCAGATGGTGACTCACATCACCCGCTTTGAGTACATTGTGACTGACTCAGAATTGGAGGCCCTTGTCCTGGAGTGCAACCTGATCAAGGAACACAGACCCAAGTACAATACCATGCTCATGGACGACAAGGCCTACCCGTTTATCAAAGTGACGGTGGATGAGGCCTTCCCGCGGATCATGATGGCCCGTCGGATGGTGAAGGACAAGGCAAAATATTTTGGCCCCTACACAAGCGCAGGAGCGGTCAAGGACACCATCGAGCTGATCCGCAAGCTCTACAAAGTCAGGAGCTGCAACAGGCGCCTGCCCCGGGATACGGGGAAAGAGAGACCCTGCCTGAATTACCACATCCACCAGTGTGACGCCCCCTGTCAGGGCTATGTGTCCCAGGAGGCCTACAGGAAATCCATAGATGAAGTGCTCCGGTTCCTGGGCGGAAATTACGACCATATCCTGAAAGAGCTGGAGGAGAAGATGCTGCAGGCATCAGAGGATATGGAATTTGAGAAGGCCATCGAGTACAGAGAGCTGCTTGGAAGCGTGAAGAAGATCGCCCAGAAGCAGAAGATCACGGACACGGCCGGCAATGACAGGGATATCCTGGCCGCTGCCACGGACAAGGAAGATGCGGTGGTGCAGGTCTTCTTCATCCGGGGCGGCAGGCTGATCGGCAGAGACCATTTCTACCTGAAACTGAACGGGGACGAGACCAAAGGGGAGATCATCTCCAGCTTTATCAAACAGTTTTATGCCGGAACTCCCTATATACCGTCGGAGCTGATGACCCAGACGGAGATTGAGGACGGGGAGATCCTGGAGCAGTGGCTGAGCCAGAAGAGAGGGCACAGAGTTCATATCCGGGTGCCCAAGAAGGGGACGAAAGAGAAACTGGTGGAGCTGGCGGAAAAGAACGCGTCCCTTGTTCTCTCCAAGGACCGCGAGAGACTGAAGCGGGAGGAGGGGCGCACCATCGGGGCTGTGAAGGAGATCGCCCGCCTTCTGGGGCTGGAGGATCTCAACCGCATGGAAGCCTACGATATCTCCAACATCAGCGGATTTGCCTCTGTGGGCTCCATGGTGGTCTATGAGAAAGGGAAACCAAAGAGAAACGACTACCGCAAATTCCGGATCAAGAGCGTCCAGGGGCCGGATGACTACGCCAGCATGAAAGAGGTGCTGACAAGAAGGTTCCGACACGGACTGGAGGAGAGGGAAGAGGGAAAAGGGGCCGGAAGCTTTACGGCTTTCCCGGATCTGATCCTGATGGACGGAGGAAAAGGACAGGTTGGGATCGCGCTGCAGGTATTGGATGAACTGCACCTTCACATACCTGTGTGCGGCATGGTAAAAGATGACAATCACCGCACAAGGGGGCTGTACTACAATAATGAAGAGATCCCTATTGACCGGAATTCCGAGGGCTTTAAGCTGATCACAAGGATACAGGATGAAGCCCACCGTTTTGCCATAGAGTTCCACAGAAAACTGCGCAGCAAAGAGCAGGTCCACTCGGTTCTGGACGACATTCCGGGCGTGGGCCCGGCGAGGCGGAAAGATTTGATGAAGCATTTTGCCAGCCTGGATGAGATACGGAAGGCGGATGTGGAGGATCTGAAAAAACTGCCCAGCATGAATGAAAAATCCGCACAGGAAGTGTATAAGTTTTTTCACTGATGTGTTATACTTGTCATAGTATTGAAAAGTAGAAAAGGAGATAAGACATGTCAAAAATAGAGATTCAGAAGATTGTCGAGAAGATGGACCTGAAAAATCTGACTCCCGATGTGGGACTGGCTGACAAATATGTGGAAGTGCCGGATATCAACAGGCCGGCTCTGCAGCTGACTGGCTTTTTTGACCACTTTGACGCAGAGAGAGTACAGATCATCGGATATGTGGAATATACGTTTTTAGAGCAGATGGATGCGGCTACAAAGAGCCATGTCTATGAGACGCTGCTCGCCTACAAGATTCCCTGCATCATTTTCTGCCGGGCGCTGCGGCCGGACCAGGAGCTGCTGGAGAAAGCCAAGGAGCTGGATGTGCCTATCTTCTCCACAGAGATGAAGACGTCCGCGTTTACCGCAGAGCTGATCCGCTGGCTGAATGTGCAGCTTGCACCGTGTATCTCCATCCACGGTGTGCTGGTGGACGTGTATGGCGTGGGAGTCCTGATCATGGGAGAGAGCGGCATCGGAAAGAGCGAGGCGGCGCTGGAGCTGGTGAGAAGAGGGCATCGTCTCGTCAGCGATGACGTGGTGGAGATCCGCAAGGTCAGCGATGACACCCTGGTAGGCACTGCCCCGGATGTGACAAAGCATTTTATCGAGCTTCGGGGTATTGGTATCGTGGATGTCAAGATGCTCTACGGCGTGCAGAGCGTCAGGGAGACCCAGAATATCGAGCTTGTCATCACCCTGGAGGACTGGGACAGGGAGAAGAAGTACGACAGGCTGGGTATGGAGGAGCAGTACACAGAGTTCCTCGGCAACAAGGTGGTCTGCCATCAGCTTCCCATCCGTCCGGGACGGAATCTCTCCATCATCGTGGAGACGGCGGCCATCAACTACAGGCAGAAGAAGATGGGCTACAACGCGGCGGAAGAGCTGTACAAGCGGGTGCAGAGAAACCTGACTAAGAAATAAAACAGAAAGAATAGGGAGTTACAAGATGAAGTATTGTTTTGGAGTAGATATTGGCGGAACAACAGTGAAAATGGGGCTGTTTTCAACAGAGGGAGAGCTTTTTGAGAAGTGGGAGATCAAGACCCGCACGGAAAATGAGGGAAAAGAAGTCCTCCCGGATATTGCAGCTTCTGTTCGCAGTAAGATGGAGGAAAAAGGGATCTCCATCGAAGATATGGCAGGTGTCGGGATCGGTGTTCCGGCTCCGGTCAGCGAGGAAGGCATTGTAAAGAACAGCGCCAACATTGGCTGGGGATACAAGAATGTCAAAAAAGAGATGGAGGAGCTGCTGCCGGGTGTCTGCGCCAGGATCGGAAATGACGCCAATGTGGCGGCCCTTGGCGAGATGTGGCTGGGAGCAGGTAAAGGCTGCAGTAATATGATCATGGTGACGCTGGGGACCGGCGTGGGCGGCGGTGTCATCTGCCACGGACAGATCATTGCGGGGGCCAATGGAGCAGGCGGAGAGATCGGACATATCTGCGTGAATTATAATGAGACAGAAAAGTGCGGCTGCGGCAAGACCGGGTGTCTGGAGCAGTACGCGTCCGCCACAGGCATAGCCCGGCTTGCGAAACTGCGTCTTGCCAAGCCCCATGAGAAAACCATTTTGGAGGGCAAGAACATGAGCGCAAAATCTGTTTTTGACGCAGTAAAAAAAGGAGACAGGATAGCAACAGAGATCGCAGAAGAATTTGGCGCCTATCTGGGACATGCCCTTGCCAATATGGCGGTCATCACAGACCCGGAGAGGATTGTTATCGGCGGAGGAGTCTCCAATGCAGGCCCTGCCCTTCTGCCATTCATAGATAAGCCTTTCCAGGAGAAGGCCTTTTTTGCCAACAAGGACACGAAGATCGTGCTGGCTACGCTGGGGAACGACGCAGGCATTTGCGGAGCTGCCAGGATGATCCTCTGATCACGTTTTTGTATATCAGGTCTGCAATAAAAAATCAGGTATGAACGAAACATTCATACCTGATTTTTTCGATTCGCTTTTTGTTTTTAACCGGTAGCTTGACCGCCGCTCTCGCCGCCGGTACCCGGATCAGTGCTGCCGCCGTCACCGCCGGTACCCGGATCAGTGCTGCCGCCGTCACCGCCGGTACCCGGATCGGTGGTAGAACCGCCGTTACCGGTACCTGGATCGGTAGTGGTGCTGCCGTCACCAGGTGTTGTGGGATCAGTAGTAGTGCCAGTATCTGTGCTCCCTTCTGTTTCGGAGGTGTCTGCCGGCTGTTCTGAAGAAGCGTGCCCTGTACAGGTCTCTGTGGGCGCGTTGTCCGTTGCAAAGTACTCTGTTCTTGAAGGGCATCCCGGCCGTGCCAGCATTCCGGATTCAGTACAGATGGTTTTCTGCTCCACGGAGGTGGGCATCTCAAACTGTTTGGTCTCCAGACCCGCATGGATGCGGCTCATGATGGATTTCCAGATGCGGAAACGGAAGGTGGTGTCAATGTTGGTCATGGATTTCGGATCGTCATATCCGCCCCACACCGCACAGGTGTAGTAGGGGGTGAAGCCGCAGAACCAGATATCCTTGTCGTTGTCTGCCGTACCTGTCTTGCCGGCCACCGGCATATTGTCCAGGGCTGCGGCGCTTCCGCTTCCCTCCTCCACAACGCTCTCCATGGCGCTTGTGAGGAGAGCGGCTGTACTCTCCTTGACGGCCTGGTGGGACTCTGTGGGATTCTCGATCAGCACGTTGCCGTCGTGGTCCAGGATCTTTGTATATAAGGTAGGTGTGTTGTACACGCCGCCGTTTGCGATGGAAGCGAACGCGGCGCACAGCTCATAGTTGTACACACCATTGACGCCTCCTAAAGCGATTGGTTCGTACATATCTTCCTCCATCAGTGTACTCATGGAGAAGTTGTTCTTTGCATATTCATAGCCAAGCTGTGGTCCGATCTGCTGTATGGTCTGCACAGCCACGGAGTTCATGGACTGTGCGATGGCCTCCCTGACGGTCACATTGCCGTAGTATCTGTTGCCCACGTTCTTGAATTCCGTGCCGTTGGAATAATGCCAGGGCTTGTCGTTGAAGACGCTGGCCAGCGTGATCTGGTTTGTATCCAGGGCGGGAGCGTAGGTGGCAAGGATCTTGAAGCAGGATCCTGGCTGCCTGCGTGAGCCCTGGTAGGCCCTGTTCAGGCTCTGGCTGGTCTCCTTGGCGCCGCGGCCGCCAACCATGGCTTTGATCTGCCCGGTGGCCTGGTCGATGATGGTGACAGAGGCCTGGGGCTGTGGGGTGATGGTGATGCGCTCGTCGTAGGTGTCTCCCTCCTGGGCGATGGTGGCCTTCCACTCCTCCACCATGGCTCTGGCCTGCTCTTCGGATGAGAAGGTCAGAGCGGACTCTACGCCGTAGGTGCTGGCACGGTAATTCTGTACAGCCTCTGAGCCATAGTTCTCGATCGTGCCGTCTGCCCTCGTGACAGTCAAAGCGTAGGAGAGACCGTACTCCTTCAGCCAGGGGAAATTGGCGTCATTGTTCATTTCCTCGTCGCAGATCTGCTGCATGGTAGTGTTCTGGGTAGAGATGATAGTCAGTCCGCCGCTGTAGAGGGCGTTGTAGGCCTGGCTCTCTGTGTAGCCCAGGCGGGACATGAGGTCATCGATGACCTGCTCGGAGAGAGCGTCTATAAAATAGGAATAAGGTGAGTCCTCTCCGATGGCTGCATTGACAGCCTGGATTCTGGTGTACACATCATCTGCTGCGGCCTCATCGTAAGCTGCCTGGTCGATGTACCCCTGGTCCAGCATCCTGTTCAGAACTTCCGTGCGCCTTCTGGCATTGTCCTCCGGGTTTGTGATGGGATTGTAGAGGGACGGGTTCTGGGTGATCGCAGCCAGAACGGTACACTCGGAGAGGGTCAGCTCCGATACATCTTTGTTGAAATAACGCTTGGAGGCGGACTGCACGCCCAGGGTATTCTGGCCCAGGTTGATGGTGTTCAGATATGCCTCCATAATTTCGTCTTTTGACATCTGTTTTTCAATGTCCAGTGCCAGGAACTGCTCCTGGATCTTTCTCTCCAGACGGTCGTAAAAGGTCTCCTCATTTACGAAGTCGGGAAAGACATTGTTCTTTATGAGCTGCTGCGTCAGTGTGCTGGCACCCTGGGAGAAATCTCCGGAAGTAATACCTATAATACCGGCACGCAGGATACCCTGGGGGTCGATGCCGTTGTGCTCATAAAAACGCTCGTCCTCAATGGCGACGAAAGCATGCTGCAGATCCACGGGGATCTGGTCGATGGATTTGTATTCACGGTTGGACCCGGCCTCCACGAACCGCTCCAGCTCTGTGGCGCCGTCGTCAGCGTAGACGATGGTGGTGTAGCCCTTGGGCCGGACGTCGTCCGGGGTGACTTCCGGGGAATTGTCAAGGATCCTCTTCACAAAAATCAGACCGCCGATCATTCCGATGATACATATGGCAAGAACACACAGGATAAAAGCTTTCAGCAGCCGGACGGTTACCCGCTTTCCCTGCATGGTGGATTTCGACGTTATCTGCTTTTGTTTTTTAGAAGCCTTTTTCTTTCCATAATTCATGTATTCAGCCTCCTTCATACTTTAGACATTATAGCAAATATGCATATTGAAATAAAGAAAAAAATGAAAACTTCATATTTAGGTAGGAAAAACTTAAGAAATCCGTTATAGTAATAGGTAACAGTGCGCAGGAAAGGGGAGAAGGTAAATTGGATCACAAAATGGTATTCCGCGGAGGCGAGGGGGAGATCACGGAGAAAAAATCCAGATTTATCGCCACAGTCCGCCCGGTAAAGAGCGAGGAGGAGGCTGTGGAATTTATCGAGTCGGTCAGAAAAAAATACTGGGATGCCAGACACAACTGCTATGCCTATGTCATAGGGGAGAGGCAGGATATACAGCGGTACAGCGACGACGGGGAACCCGGCGGTACGGCGGGCAGGCCCATGCTGGATGTGCTTCTTGGGGAAAATATCCACGACACGGCCGTGGTAGTGACCCGGTATTTTGGAGGGATCCTCCTTGGCACAGGCGGGCTGGTGCGGGCCTACCAGGGGGCGGCTAAGGAAGGGCTGTCCTCCTCTCTGATTATAACCAGGATACAGGGGATTAAACTGAAGATCACCACAGACTATACAGGACTGGGGAAGATCCAGTACATACTGGGGGAGAGAGGGATCCCTGTGCTTGACAGCGCTTACACAGAGAAGGTGGAGCTGACAGCTCTGGCGCCGGAGAAGATACGGTCTGCCCTTGAAGAGGAACTCACAGACGGAACCAACGGCAGGGCCGTGATAGAAGAGGCGGGCACATGCTTTTACGGCGAAATAGACGGAAAAATACAGGTCCTGGAATGAGATCATTCCAGGACCTGTCTGTGATAAGCTGAATTTTTATTGGAATTCCGGCTCGATCAGGCCAAAAGTTCCGTTCTTTCTTTTGTATACCACATTTACCTCGTCTGTCTCAGCGTTACAGAATACGAAGAAGTCGTGCCCCAGAAGTTCCATCTGGATGCAGGCGTCCTCCGGGTACATGGGCTTGATGCCAAAACGCTTTGTGCGGACGATCCGGATTTCCTCGTCGCTCTCGGGAGCGTCTTCTTCATCGAAGAATTCCTGCTTGAAGTTTCCTCCGTCCTGATGCCTTGCGATGAGCTTGGTTTTATATTTGCGGAGCTGTCTCTCAATGACTTCCTCTACAAGATCAATAGATACATACATGTCGCTGCTGACCTGCTCGGAGCGGATAATGTTTCCCTTTACGGGGATGGTCACCTCAATCTTCTGGCGTTCCTTTTCCACACTCAGTGTGACGATGATCTCGGTGTCCGGAGTAAAGTACCTCTCCAGCTTGCCGAGCTTGCGTGTGACTGTGTCTTTTAAGCCGGGCGTGATTTCGATGTTTTTTCCACTAATGATAAATTTCATGCTGTCCAACTCCTTTACGATATGATTTCAGGAGAAATAATGTCTGACAAAAATGTAGGACAATTCATTTCTATCTGATATATCGAGTATAGCATGTTTTTCTGTCAATGTATAGCATGTATTACTTCAATTCTTGAAATTTTTCCGTCACGCATTTTGGCTACCCGAAGCCCTGTATCCTCAAAATAGACGCAGGCGCCCTCTTTGGGCTCTATGTCCTCGGCGGCGCACCTGGCGCGGAGGACCTCCTCCAGGGTCTCGGCGTCCGTCTCATGTGGGATCTGACACCCCATGAGCTTGTTTACCACCCGCACCCGGGACGACCCCCGGAACAGATTTTTGTCCGCCAGATCGAAGCCGAAGAAGAGGTGCTTCCTTGTAGCGAACAGGACGGCGATGGCGCACACGCCGATCAGGCTGGAAAAGGCGGAAGAGTGGTCCATGATGATCTGCCTTGCGATGGCAAAGAGGAGCACTTCAAATACAGTGTCCGGCGTGTGGTAATACATCATTCGTATCAGCTCCACACCAATGATGAGCTCGAAGCAGGCTTCGAGCAGATCCTCGTAGTTCGGATATTTGTCCAGGTCCGGTATATACATCAGTGAGCTGGCCAGACGCAGGCACAGCAGGATGATGCCGACAGCAAGCATGATGGAAATGAAAAATTCCATGAACATGGCCAGGCGGGAGAGGAAGGCGGCAAAATACTTTTTCATAGGCTTCTCCTTTGGGTATTATTTTTTCGGACAGGGCGGGACCACCCGGCTGAACAGAGCAGGGTAGATGACCATGATCCATAATACCAGTATAAAGTATTTTATGATTTTTGCAATCACACATTCACCGGTAATGAGAGGAATCAGAGCATCCAGGACTAAAATTCCCAAAATACCGGCAAAAAATTTGACTGCCTGCATCCAGAGCCGGGGCGCGGCGGTCTGAAACCGGAGCCTGGTGACCTCCAGATACCATCCCACGGTAAAACCAAGTCCGGCTCCTGCGGCTTTAAAACAGTCCGCGGCGTAAGCCAGAGGAAGGAGGCCGCAGTTGAGGAGTACAAGAGCGCAGACCATAACGCCCAGACAGACAAGGAGAAGAAACCCGAATAAGATCCGGGCGCGGATTGGCCTGGCTATAAGGCGCGGGAGCAGCCGCTGTGTCAGCCAGATGAAAAGGGCGGAGATGGCCAGGGAGGCCAGCACGTCCCAGGGGGTATGGCATCCCAGGTACATGCGGGAAAATCCGACCAGGATGACAACAGCAAAGAAGAGGAATTTTATGCTTTTTCTGGAGGCATGGACACCGAGAGAGCCGTACAGACAGGCAGCGCTCTGGGTGTGGCCGCTTGGAAAGGAGTATCCCGTGGCGGCCGGAACGGCGCTCTCCACCGGCGGGAATGCAGGATCCAGCACCCAGGGGCGGGGGATGCGCAAAGTGACCTTCAGCGTCTGCACAGCAAGCCCTGCCAGGAAGTAGGAAAAGCTGATCTTAAGAGCCAGCTCTTTGCTGACACACCAGTAGAGGAGACAGAGCACCAGTATGACCGCTGTCTCCTCTCCAAGATATGTGATAAACTGCATGATCTGGTCTGCAGCGGGAGTGCGCAGATTTTCCAGAAACCATAAAAAATCCATAAATGCTCCTTGTGATCAGATTGATTATTTGTTGTTGCTCCGCTTGCGCAGCTTGGGATCCAGGATCTTCTTGCGGATCCGCAGGGATTTGGGCGTCACTTCCAGAAGTTCATCCGTGTCGATGAAATCCAGAGCCTGCTCCAGACTCAGGATTCGCGGAGGAGTCAGGCGCAGCGCCTCGTCCGCGCTGGAGGAGCGGGTGTTGGTGAGGTGCTTGGTTTTGCACACGTTGACCTCGATATCGTCCGTCTTGCCGTTTTCGCCGATGACCATTCCGGCGTACACCTTCTCGCCGGGGCCGATGAAGAGTGCGCCTCTCTCCTGGGCACTGTACAGGCCGTAGGTGACAGACTCTCCTGTCTCGTAGGCAATGAGGGAGCCCTGTTTCCGGTACTGGATATCGCCTTTGTAGGGTGCATATCCGTCAAAAGCCGTGTTCATGATCCCATTTCCCTTTGTGTCGGTGAGGAAATCACCCCGGTATCCGATGAGTCCCCTGGAGGGGATGGAGAACTCCATCCTGGTGTAATTGCCGCCGATGGGGCCCATGCTGCGCAGCTCACCTTTTCTCTGGCCCAGCTTCTCAATGACCACGCCTGTGAATTCATCCGGCACGTCGATGTAGGCCATCTCCATAGGTTCCAGGACTTTGCCGTTCTCGTCCTTCTTGTAGAGGACTTCCGCCTTGCTGACGGCGAATTCATAGCCTTCCCGGCGCATGTTCTCAATGAGGACGGACAGATGAAGTTCGCCGCGGCCGGATACCTTGAACGTGTCCATGTCTTCTGTCTCCTCCACCCGGAGGCTGACATCTGTGTTCAGTTCCCGGAACAGGCGGTCGCGGATGTGCCGGGATGTCACGTACTTTCCTTCCTTGCCGGCAAATGGACTGTCATTGACCTTGAACTGCATGGCAATGGTAGGCTCGGAGATCTTCTGGAAGGGGATGGCCTGGGGGCTTTCCGGTGAACAGATGGTATCTCCGATGGACAGGTCCGAGATGCCGGATATGGCTACAATGGATCCGATGGAGGCCTCTTTTACCTCCACCCGGTTCAGCCCGTCAAACTCGTAGAGCCGGCTGATGCGCACTTTTGCCTGGCGCTCCGGGTCGTGGTGGTTGACAACCACCACATCCTGGTTTGTGCGGATAGTGCCGTTGTCTACCTTGCCGATGCCGATCCTTCCCACATACTCGTTGTAGTCGATAGTGCTGATAAGTACCTGGGTTCCGGCATCCGGGTCCCCCTCCGGGGCGGGGATGTAGTCCAGGATCGTCTCAAAAAGCGGGACCATATTTTCCGGCTTGTCCTCCATGTCCAGCATGGCGTATCCGTCTTTGGCGGAGGCGTAGACAAAGGGGCAGTCCAGCTGCTCTTCGGAGGCGTCCAGATCGATGAGGAGCTCCAGCACCTCGTCGATGACCTCCGCGGGCCGTGCTTCCGGCCGGTCGATCTTATTGATGCAGACGATGACGGGCAGATCCAGTTCCAGTGCCTTGCGCAGGACGAATTTTGTCTGGGGCATGGCGCCCTCAAAAGCGTCCACCACGAGGATGACACCGTTTACCATCTTCAGGACACGCTCCACCTCGCCTCCGAAGTCGGCATGACCCGGTGTGTCCACGATATTGATCTTTGTCCCCTTGTAGAAGACAGCTGTATTTTTTGAGAGAATGGTAATTCCACGTTCCCGCTCGATATCATTGGAGTCCATGACCCGTTCGGCCACCTCCTGGTTTTCACGGAACACGCCGCTCTGCTTTAAAAGTTCATCTACAAGTGTTGTCTTGCCATGGTCAACATGGGCGATGATCGCAATATTACGCACATCTTCGCGTTTTGTCTTCATATGAAATCTTCCTTTTCTCTTCTTATTTTAAAACTTTTTTTCTGTAACTTTAATAGTGTACCATATTTCGGAAAAAAAACAAGGAATATAGTTCTAATATGTGTGAATCCCGCATAGATTAGGTAGTGACTCTAAAAGCATCAAAATACGATCAAGAGGAAGGGAGATTTTAAGACCATGTCAGATAAGATCATTGAAAACAACCAGGTAACTATTATGGGGCAGATTGCATCAGGATTCACATTCAGCCACACAGTGTTCGGGGAAGGGTTTTACATGGTGGATGTGCTGGTGCGGCGTCTGAGCACCTCCAAGGACAGGATCCCGCTTATGATCTCGGAGCGGCTTCTGGACGTGACACAGGATTACACGGGCGAATTTATCATGGCCAGCGGGCAGTTCCGGTCCTACAACCGCCACGAGGAGCAGAAGAACCGGCTGATCCTGTCCGTCTTTGTGCGGGAAGTGTCTTTCATCGACGAGGAGCCGGACGGGGCCAAGACCAACACCATCCTGCTGGACGGCTACATCTGCAAGCTGCCTGTCTACAGGAAGACGCCCCTTGGGAGGGAAATCGCGGACCTTTTGCTGGCTGTCAACCGGCCCTACGGGAAGTCCGACTATATCCCCTGTATCTGCTGGGGAAGGAATGCCCGGTTTGCCGCCTCTTTTGAGGTGGGAGAGCACGTGCAGGTGCTGGGCAGGATCCAGAGCAGGGAGTATGTGAAGCGTCTGTCGGAGACTGAGTCGGAGAAGAGGACGGCCTACGAGGTGTCTGTGAGCAAGCTGGAGTGCATGGATGACTGAGGGGTCCATTGACATCGGAAATGAATAATGATACACTTTTTGAAAGATAAATTTTTTGAAGGGCAGGAGGAAGACAATGGCTATTTTTACAGGTGCAGGAGTAGCGCTGGTTACTCCGTTTCACGAAGACGGAAGCGTGAATTTTGATAAACTGGATGAGCTGATCGACTACCATTGCGAGAACGGAACGGACAGTCTGATCATCTGCGGGACGACGGGAGAGTCATCCACTTTATCAGAAGAGGAGCATATGGAGTGTATCAAATTTGCGGTAGAGCGCACAAAGCACCGTCTTCCCGTGATCGCGGGAACCGGTTCCAACGCTACATATACGACCATCGATATGTCAAAGGAAGCTGTGGAGGACGGGGTGGACGGACTGCTGATCGTGACGCCCTACTACAACAAGGCTACGCAGAATGGACTTATCGCCCACTACAAGGCTGTGGCCAGCGAGGCCAAGGCGCCCATCATCATGTACAGCGTAGCCAGCCGGACAGGGCTGAATATCGCGCCGGAGACAGTGGCTACCCTTGTGAAGGAAGTGCCCAACATTGTGGGTGTGAAGGAGGCCTCCGGCAATATCAGCCAGGTGGCAAGGATCATGAGTCTGACAGATGGGAATATCGATCTCTATTCCGGCAATGACGACCAGATCGTGCCCCTGCTGTCCCTGGGCGGAAAAGGCGTGATCTCAGTCCTGTCAAATGTGGCTCCCAAGGAGACGCATGATATCTGTGCGAAATTTTTTGCCGGGGATGTGCAGGGTGCCTGTGAGCTTCAGCTGAAGGCTATCCCACTCATTGAGCAGCTGTTCTGTGAAGTCAATCCCATCCCTGTGAAGAAGGCTGTCAATCTGATGGGAATGGAGTGCGGAGGCCTTCGCATGCCGCTGACGGAGCTGTCGCCGGAGCACGAGAAGAGTCTGGCGCAGGCGATGAGAGATTTCGGAATCAAACTTGCATAAAAGGCAGACAGAGGCAGAAAGGCTGTCTCCTGCGAAGAAGAGCAGGGGGCCTTTCTGCTTTTTGCATAATATTTGCATATATATACGCAAATAATGACATATATACAATGGAGGAAAAACAAATGGTAAAAGTGATCATGCATGGATGCAACGGAAAGATGGGACAGGTCATCACAAGGCTTGCGGCCGCAGACCCGGAGATGGAGATCGTGGCGGGTGTGGATATGAGGGCCCAGGCTCTGAATGACTACCCGGTCTTTGGAGACATCGGAGAGTGTGATGTGGAGGCGGACGTTGTCATCGATTTCTCCAACGCGGCGGCTGTGGACCGCCTGCTGGACTGGTGCGGGGAGAAACAGATGCCGGTTGTCCTTTGCACCACCGGGCTTTCAGAGGAGCAGCTGAGCAAGGTGGAGGAGACGGCTAAGAAGGCGGCTCTTCTGAAATCTGCTAACATGTCCCTGGGTGTGAACCTTCTCATGAAGCTGCTGCAGGATGCGGCGAAAGTGCTGGCGCCGGAGGGATTTGACATGGAGATCGTGGAGAGGCATCACAATCAGAAAGTGGATGCTCCAAGCGGCACAGCCATTGCCCTTGCGGATTCCCTGAAGGAAGCCCTGGAGGAGGATTATGCATATGTCTATGACAGGAGCGGACAGAGAAAGAAGAGAGACAGCCATGAGATCGGCATATCAGCTGTCCGGGGCGGCACCATCGTGGGCGAGCACGAGGTGATCTTTGCCGGGGAGGACGAGGTAATCGAGTTCAAACATACAGCCTACTCCAAGGCGCTTTTTGCAAAGGGGGCCGTGGCCGCTGCCAAGTTCCTGGCAGGCAAAGGACCGGGCCGCTATGACATGTCTGATGTGATACAGCTGTAAGCTGCAGCAGGGATCATCCCCCTCAGGAGGAAATAGAATATGGAAGAACTGAAGCTGAAATATCTGGAGAGACTCTCGGATCTGTATCCGTCGATTGCCAAGGCATCCACGGAGATCATCAACTTGCAGGCCATCCTGAATCTGCCCAAGGCTACGGAGCATTTTCTGACGGATATCCACGGGGAATACGAGGCGTTTGCCCATGTCCTCAAAAACGGTTCCGGCTCCATCCGCCGCAAGATCAATGATGTGTTTGGGAACACTCTGAGTACCAGGGACAAGCAGTCCCTGGCAACGCTCATCTATTATCCGAGAGAGAAGATGGACCGGATCCGACGGGAAGAGCCGTGTATGGAGGACTGGTATAAGATCACCCTCTACCGGCTCATTGAAGTGTGCAAGTGCACTATGAGCAAGTATACACGGTCCAAAGTGAGAAAGGCGCTGCCCCAGGATTTTGCCTATGTGATCGAGGAGCTGATCACGGAGAAGCCGGATCTTCGGGATAAAGAATTCTACTATAATGCTATCATAAACAGCATCATTGAGACCGAGAGGGCGGAGGAGTTCATTGTGGCTCTGAGCGGTGTTATCCAGCGGCTGACTGTGGATCACCTGCACATTGTGGGCGACATCTATGACAGGGGACCGGGCCCTCACATCATCATGGATCGGCTGATGCAGCACCATTCGGTGGATATCCAGTGGGGCAACCACGACGTGCTCTGGATGGGAGCAGCCGCGGGCCAGAGAGGCTGTATCGCCAATGTGATCCGGATCTGCGCCAGATACGGGAACCTGGATATACTGGAGGACGGTTACGGGATCAATCTGCTCCCCCTGGCCTCCTTTGCCATGGACACCTACGGGGAGGATCCATGTACCTGTTTTGCGCTGAAAGGCAGGGGCGGAGCCACTGTGCGGGAGCGGGAGATGGAGATGAAGATGCACAAGGCGATCTCCATTATACAGTTCAAGGCGGAGGGACAGATCATCCGGAAGAACCCCGGATTTAAGCTGGAGAAGAGGAATCTTCTGCACCATATTGACTTTGAGTCCGGCACCATCGAGATAGAGGGAAAACACTATGAGCTTCTGGACAAGAATTTCCCCACTGTAGATCCGGAGCATCCCTATGCCTTCTCCCCGGAGGAGGCGGACATCATGGACCGGCTGGAAAAGGCATTTCTGAACTGTGAGAAGCTCCAGGCCCACATGCGTTTCCTGCTGAACAAAGGCGGACTTTACAAAGTCTACAACCAGAACCTGCTCTATCACGGATGCGTGCCTTTAAACCAGGACGGCACCCTGAAATCCGTCCGCATTTACGGGAGGGCCTACAAGGGGAAAGCCCTGTACGAGGCGCTGGAGAGTTATGTGAGAAAAGGATATTTCGCTCTGGATAAGAAGGAAAGGGAGCGGGGAAAGGATATGATGTGGTACATCTGGCTCCACGAAAATTCGCCTCTCTTCGGCAAAGACAAGATGGCCACATTTGAGCGGTATTTCCTGGCTGAGAAGGAGACCCACAAGGAGAGGAAGAATCCTTATTATGAGCTGCTGGAGGATGAGTCCGTGGTCAATCGGATCCTGCAGGAGTTCGGGCTGCCGGCGGAGGGAACGCACATTATAAACGGCCATGTGCCGGTCAAGTCCAAGGCAGGAGAGAGCCCTATAAAATGCGGAGGCAAGGTGCTTGTCATTGACGGCGGATTTTCGAAGGCCTACCAGAAAGAGACGGGGATCGCCGGGTACACCCTGATCTACAATTCCTACGGTTTGATCCTGGCGGCCCACGAGCCCTTTGAGTCCACAGAGGCAGCCATAGAGAAGGAGAGCGACATCCACTCGGACAGTATCGTGGTTAAGAGGACTGTGGCCAGGAAGACGGTGGGTGACACGGATATCGGGCGCAGGCTGAGGGAGCAGATCCAGGATCTGAACGAGCTCCTTGGCGCTTACCGAAGCGGCCTGATCCCTGAAAAACTTTAAAAAAGGAAAAAATTTCCCGAAACAGGTGCGCATAAAGACAAATGGAACTGCGGATAGTAACTAAAGAAAACAATGAAAGGGAGAGTTGCTATGAAACAGTTAAAAAAAGGTCTTCTTATACTGGTATGCGCACTGTCATTCGCGTCCCTGACAGCCTGCGGAAATAATAACGCGGATAATGGGGCGGTGAAGCAGGAAGATGAGACTCCGAACAATGCGACCCAGGACAATACGGCCCAGGACAACACGATGAATGACGCCACAGACGGGACAAGAGATGAAGGTGTCCTGGACGAGGCGGGAGACGCAGTCCGTGATGGGGCGGATGACATGGCCGATGAGGTCAAAGAGGGAATGGAAGATATCAAGAAGTAAAAGAAGGAGCCACAGGTGGATTTCCCTTTCCGCCTGTGGTATTACAATTTGAAAGACTGCAGGAGTACAGTGCGGGCAGGAGGAGACCATGAGATTCAGACCATGCATCGATATACATAATGGGAAAGTAAAACAGATCGTAGGCGGAAGCCTGAAAGATGAGAGAGACCAGGCAGAGGAGAATTTTGTGTCTGAGAGATCTGCGGCATTCTATGCAGACATGTTTCGCAGGGACAACCTGAAGGGGGGACATATGATCCTCCTCAACCCGCCATCATCCCCCTACTTTGAGGCGGACAGGCAGCAGGCGGCAGAGGCCCTGGCGGTGTGGCCGGGAGGACTGCAGATCGGCGGCGGCGTGACCGCTGACAATGCCTCTTCCTATATAAAAGCGGGAGCCAGCCACGTGGTGGTCACATCCTACGTATTCAAGGATGGGCAGGTGCAGTGGGAAAATCTGGAGAAGCTGGCAGACGCCGTGGGGGCCGGCCATGTGGTGTTGGATGTGAGCTGCAGGAAAAAGGACGGAAAATATTACATTGTGACAGACCGCTGGCAGAAGTTTACAAAGGTGCAGCTTGGCGAGGAGATCCTATACTGGATGAAGGAGTACTGCGATGAGTTTCTGGTCCACGGCGTGGATGTGGAAGGCAAATCTGCAGGGATCGAGGAGGGGCTTGTGGAAATGCTGGCAGGGGTCCAGGGGATTCCCATTACATATGCAGGCGGCATCAGCAGCCTGGACGAGTTGGAGCGCTTCCGGCGGGTCAGCGGCGGGCGGCTGGATTTCACCATCGGCAGTGCCCTGGATCTCTACGGAGGAGATATCCCTTATGATGAAGTAAAAAATTACTCGGCAGGCACAGCCAGGTAAAAGGAAAATATGACGGGTCTGTGAACATTATGAACACTTTATAAATATGTTGAATTGACCGGATGATGGTGTTAAAATGTTGAATAGAGTAATTTTTTTGGATAAGGAGTAATACCATGGGTTTAATAGAAAAAATATTCGGTACACACAGCCAGAATGAGCTGAAGCGTATCTACCCCATTGTGGATCACATCGAGGCTCTGGAGCCGGAGATGAAGCAGCTCTCCGACAGTGAACTGAAGGATAAGACGAGGGAATTTAAAGAGCGTCTTTCAAAAGGTGAGACTCTGGATGACATACTTCCGGAGGCTTTTGCTGTTGTGAGAGAGGCGGCTGCCCGCGTGATGGGCATGCGCCATTACAGAGTACAGCTCATCGGCGGTATCATCCTCCACCAGGGACGTATCGCAGAGATGAAGACGGGTGAAGGAAAGACCCTTGTCTCCACCCTCCCGGCTTATCTGAACGCGCTGACAGGCGAGGGCGTTCACATCGTGACAGTCAACGACTATCTGGCAAAGCGTGACGCGGAGTGGATGGGCCAGGTGCATGAGTTCCTGGGGCTGACTGTGGGCGTGGTCCTCAACAGTATGGACAATGATGAGAGAAGGGCAGCCTACAACTGTGACATTACCTATGTGACCAACAACGAGCTGGGATTCGATTACCTCCGTGACAACATGGTGATCTACAAGGAGCAGCTTGTGCAGAGGGGGCTGAAATTTGCCATCATCGATGAGGTGGATTCTGTGCTCATCGACGAGGCCAGAACGCCTCTGATCATTTCCGGCCAGAGCGGCAAGTCCACAAAGCTCTACGAGGCCTGCGACATTCTGGCCCGCCAGCTGGAAAAGGGCGAGGCCAGCGGAGAGTTCTCCAAGATCAACGCCATTATGGGCGAGGAGATCGAGGAGACGGGAGACTTTATTGTCAATGAGAAGGAAAAGAGCGTCAACCTGACAGAGGACGGCGTAAAGAAGGTGGAGAAGTTCTTCCACATCGAGAACCTGGCAGACCCGGAGAACCTGGAGATCCAGCACAACATCATTCTGGCCCTGCGGGCGCACAACCTCATGTTCCGCGACCAGGACTATGTGGTAAAGGACGACGAGGTGCTCATCGTAGACGAATTCACCGGACGTATCATGCCTGGCCGGCGCTATTCTGACGGCCTGCACCAGGCTATCGAGGCCAAGGAGCATGTGAAGGTGAAGCGGGAGAGCAAGACCCTTGCCACCATCACCTTCCAGAACTTGTTCAATAAATATGCAAAGAAGAGCGGTATGACCGGTACCGCCCTGACAGAGGAGAAGGAGTTCCGTGAGATTTACGGCATGGACGTGGTGGAGATCCCCACCAATATGCCGGTGATCCGTGTGGATATGGAGGACGCTGTCTACAAGACCCAGAGGGAGAAGTTCCGGGCCGTGTGCGATGAGGTGGAGAGAGCCCATGCGAAAGGACAGCCTGTCCTTGTGGGTACCATTACCATCGAAGTGTCCGAGCACCTCAGCAGCATGCTGAAGAAGAGGGGCATCAAGCACAATGTGCTGAATGCCAAGTTCCATGAGATGGAGGCTGAGATCGTAGCCCAGGCCGGACAGCACGGAGCAGTTACCATCGCCACCAACATGGCGGGCCGTGGTACGGATATCAAGCTGGACGACGAGGCCAGGGCGGCCGGTGGTCTGAAGATCATCGGTACAGAGCGGCATGAGTCCCGCCGTATTGACAACCAGCTCCGCGGACGTTCCGGACGTCAGGGAGACCCGGGCGAGTCCAGGTTCTACATTTCTCTGGAAGATGACCTGATGCGTCTGTTCGGCTCCGAGCGTCTGATGAACGTATTCAACGCTCTGGGCGTGGAAGACGGGGAGCAGATCGAACACAAGATGCTCTCCAGCGCTATTGAGAAAGCCCAGGAGAAGATCGAGAGCAACAACTTCGGTATCCGTAAAAACCTGCTGGAGTATGACCAGGTTATGAACGAGCAGAGGGAGATCATCTACGAGGAGAGGCGCAAAGTCCTGGATGGCGAGAGCATGCGCGACTCCATCTACCATATGATCAACGAGTATGTGGAGAACATGGTGGATACAGAGATCTCTGCTGACCAGGATCCGGAGGACTGGGACCTGACAGCTCTGAATGTGACGCTGAAGAATACGATTCCTATGATCGAGGCAGTGACTCCGGAAGATGTGAAGAAGATGGATCAGAAGAAACTGAAACATTTCCTGAAGGAGAAAGCTGTCAAGGCCTACGAGATGAAGGAGACAGAGTTCCCGGAGCCGGAACATTTAAGAGAAGTAGAGAGGGTTGTCCTCCTGAAAGTAATCGACGCCAAGTGGATGGACCATATCGACGATATGGATCAGCTCCGCCAGGGAATCGGACTGCAGGCTTACGGGCAGCGTGATCCGAAGATCGAGTACAAGATGCTGGGATACCAGATGTTTGACAATATGACAAAGGCCATCACGGCCGACACCATCCGCACTCTGTTCCACATTAAAATCGAGCAGAAGGTGGAGAGGGAGCAGGTTGCCAAGGTGACAGGAACCAACAAGGACGACACTGCTGTGAGGGCTCCAAAGAAGAGGGCAGATAAGAAGATCTATCCAAATGATCCATGCCCCTGCGGAAGCGGAAAGAAATATAAACAGTGCTGCGGGCGCAAACAGAGCGCGTAGGGCAGCCGGATAAATATAGAAATGAAAGAGGTGAAGGATAAGTGGTCGTATTGGATCAGTATAAAAGCGAACTGAGTGCTTACGAGGAACCTCTTGCCGGAATGAGGGATTCACTTTGACGTCCCTGGCAAGGAAAAGCGGGTAGAAGAACTGGAGAGGAAGATCGAGGAGCCGGGATTCTGGGATGACACAGACAAGTCCCAGCATGTGATGAAGGAGCTCAAAGATCTGAAGGACCTGCTGGATACAGTGGAGGGACTGAAGGGAACCTATGAGGATATAGAAGTGCTCATTGAGATGGCAGAGGAGGAGAACGATGAGTCGGTGCTGCCGGAGATCGCATCAGAGCTGCAGCGGTTTACCGAGGAGTTCGAGGCGCTCCGCATTCAGACGCTGCTGTCGGGTGAGTATGACGGGTGCAACGCCATTGTCACTCTTCACGCGGGTGAGGGCGGCACTGAGTCCTGCGACTGGACAGGTATGCTCTACCGGATGTACACCCGTTGGGCGGAGAAGAAAGGGTTCAGCCTTCAGGTGCTGGACTACCTGGATGGAGATATTGCGGGCATCAAGAATGTTACTTTTGAAGTAAATGGGATGAATGCCTACGGATACCTGAAGTCGGAGAAGGGAGTCCACCGCCTTGTGCGGATATCCCCCTTCAATGCGGCGGGAAAGAGGCAGACTTCTTTTGCCTCCTGTGATGTCATACCGGATATGGAGGACAATGTGGGTGACATCGAGGTCCCGGATGATGAACTGAAGATCGACACCTACCGCGCCAGCGGCGCAGGGGGCCAGCATGTCAACAAGACATCGTCAGCAATCCGTATCACCCACCTGCCCACAGGGATCGTGGTGCAGTGCCAGAACGAAAGGTCCCAGCACCACAACAGAGAGAAGGCTATGCAGATGCTGAAGGCAAAGCTGAAGCTGCTGAAAGAGCAGGAACAGGCAGAAAAGGTGTCTGACATCCGGGGCGAGGTGAAAGAGATCGGGTTTGGAAACCAGATCCGCTCCTACGTCATGCAGCCCTACACACTGGTGAAAGACCGGCGGACAGGGGAGGAGAGCGCCAACGTCTCGGCCGTCCTGGACGGGGATCTGGATCCGTTTATGAACGCATACTTAAAGGCACAGCAGTAAAAGGGAGGAAATATGGTAAAGATAGCAGTACTTGGTTATGGAACAGTCGGGTCCGGTGTGGTGGAAGTACTCCGGACCAATCAGAAAGTCATCGATGAGAGGCTGGGCGAGGAGCTCCGCATCAAATATGTGCTGGATCTGCGTGATTTTCCGGATGATCCGGTGCAGGAGTTCATCACCCACGATTTTGAGGAGATCGTCAGCGATGAAGAAGTGAAGATCGTGGTGGAGGTTATGGGAGGGATCGAGCCTGCATATACATTTGTGAAGCGGTCCCTTGAGGCGGGCAAGAGCGTGGCCACCTCCAACAAGGCTCTGGTAGCCAAACACGGTGCGGATCTTCTGAAGATCGCAAAGGATAAGAATGTGAACTTCCTCTTCGAGGCCAGCGTGGGCGGCGGTATTCCCATCCTGCGCCCCCTGCACTCCTCCCTCACAGGGGATGTGATCGAGGAGATCACAGGAATCCTTAACGGGACGACGAACTATATGATGACAAAAATGTTCTATGAGGGTGCTGACTACGATGAAGTGCTGAAGGAAGCACAGGACAACGGCTTTGCGGAGCGCAATCCGGAGGCGGATGTGGAGGGCTATGACGCCTGCCGCAAGATCGCCATCCTCTCCTCTATCATTTCAGGGAAACAGGTGGATTTTGAGGACATCTACTGTGAAGGGATCACGAAGATCACGGTGGAGGATATGAAGTACGCCAAAGCCATGGGCATGACCATTAAACTCCTGGCCATATGCAAGAGAGACGGAGAGAAGCTGAACGCCATGGTGGCTCCCTGCCTTCTGCGGGCAGAGCATCCTCTCTTTGCCATCAACGGCGTCTTCAATTCTATCTTTGTCCACGGCAATAT
This sequence comes from Lachnoclostridium phocaeense, assembly GCF_959599685.1. Taxonomy (NCBI): domain Bacteria; kingdom Bacillati; phylum Bacillota; class Clostridia; order Lachnospirales; family Lachnospiraceae; genus Lachnoclostridium; species Lachnoclostridium phocaeense. The sequence continues at coordinate 69,297 of NZ_CAUGIN010000001.1, read as the reverse complement.
GCTCGGCGACGCCATGTTCTACGGAAGCGGCGCAGGCAAGCTGCCCACGGCCAGCGCCGTGGTGGGCGATATCGTGGAGGAGGCCCGCAATCTGGACCGGAATCTGGGTGTTATGTGGAGCAGCGAGAAGCTGGCTCTCGAGGACCGCAGGGATGTGGAACGCAGATTCTTTGTCCGTATGAAGGGCAGCCGGGAAGAGCTGCAGGATAGAGTGGCATCAGTCTTTGGCATGGTGCAGTTTGTCCAGGCAGAAGGAGTGTCCGGTGAGTTTGGATTTGTGACAGAGAAGATGCCGGAGGGCAGCTATGAAGAGAAGGCAGAGCAGTTCGGAGGGCAGATCCTCGGCATGATCCGCGTGGAAGAGTAGTTTCCCTGCATCAGAAAGGAAGACGCGATGAAATATATAGTTGTTTTAGGAGATGGAATGGCGGGATGGCCGCTGGAGGAACTGGGAGGAAAGACAACCCTGGAGGCAGCGGACACCCCGGTGATGGACCGCCTCGCCGAAAAGGCGGAGATCGGTATGGCCTCCATGGTGCCGGAGGATATGGCGCCGGGCAGCGACACGGCCAACCTGTCTGTCATGGGGTATGACCCGAAGATCTACTATACAGGACGGTCTCCCCTGGAGGCGCTGAGTATAGGCGTGGACATGGCGGACGACGATGTGTCCTTTCGGTGCAATCTGGTCACCCTGTCCGAGAAAGAAGACAAATATGAGGACAGACATATGATAGACCACAGCTCCAGCGAGATCTCCACGGAAGACGCAGAGATCCTGCTGGAGGCTCTGAAACAGGGGCTGGCCAGAGAAGGCTATGCATTTTACGCGGGAACAAGTTACCGGCACCTCCTTGTGTGGAGCCATGGGGAGGTATCTGAGCTGACTCCTCCCCACGATATACTGACAAAGCGGGTAGGCGACTACCTCCCGGAGGACAGGGTGCTCCGGGAGATGATGGAAAAGAGCTATGAGATCCTGTCCGCCCATCCGCTGAACAAGGAGCGGCGGGCGAAGGGACTCCACCCGGCGAACTCGGCCTGGTTCTGGGGAGCCGGCACCCGCCCTGCCCTGACTTCCTTTGAGGAGAGGACAGGGAAGAAGGGAGTCATGATCTCGGCTGTGGATCTTCTGAAGGGCCTGGCCGTAGGGGCGGATATGGAGCGCATTCTGGTGGAGGGAGCAAACGGCGGACTGCACACCAACTATGAGGGAAAGGCGGACGCGGCGGCGGATGCCCTTCTTACGGGAGGCTTTGATTTTGCCTACGTCCATGTGGAGGCGCCTGATGAGATGGGCCACCAGGGCAGCACAGAGGATAAGATCAAGGCCATCGAATATCTGGACGGCAGAGTGATCGGGCGGATCACTGGCAGACTGGACCAGGCCGGGGAGGACTACCGGATCATGGTGCTTCCCGACCATCCCACACCCATCAAAGTCCGCACCCACACAAAGGATCCGGTTCCCTATATGATCTATGACAGCCGAAGAGCGGACAGTGGCCTTGTCCACACATACGGAGAGAGTGCTGCCAGGCAGAGCGGCCTTTCCTGGCCGGATGGGTACAGGCTGATAGACCATCTGCTGGAGCTGGATGAAAGATAAAGGAAAGAGAGAAGAGAAGATGCTGATTGTAAAAAAATTCGGCGGAACTTCCGTCGCTGACAAAGACAGGATCTACAATGTGGCCCAGCGCTGCATTGAGGATTACAGGGAAGGGCATGACGTGGTCGTCGTGCTGTCCGCTATGGGAGACACCACGGACGATCTGATCTCCCTTGCGAAAACTATCAACCCGGAGCCGAAAAAGAGAGAGCTGGATATGCTCATGACAACGGGAGAGCAGGTATCGGTGGCTCTGATGGCCATGGCCATGGATGCCATGCATGTTCCGGCGGTTTCCCTGAATGCGTTCCAGGTGAAGATGAACTCCACTTCCCGGTATGGAAATGCCAGATTCAAGTCCATCGATACAAAGCGGATCCGCCATGAGCTGGACTCCCGCAAGATTGTTATTGTCACAGGGTTCCAGGGTGTGAACAAATATGAGGATATCACCACCCTCGGAAGAGGAGGCTCCGACACCACGGCAGTGGCTCTGGCAGCTGTTCTCCATGCAGATAAATGTGAAATCTATACAGATGTGGACGGGGTCTACACGGCAGATCCGAGGGTAGTGAAAGATGCCAGAAAGCTGGATGCCATCACTTACGACGAGATGTTGGAGCTGGCCACTCTCGGAGCCAAGGTGCTGCACAACCGGTCTGTGGAGATGGCGAAGAAATACGGGGTAGAGCTGGTAGTGAGATCCAGTCTGAACCGCAGTGAAGGAACGATTATCAAGGAGAAAGTAAAGATGGAAAAAATGTTAATTACAGGCGTTGCAGCCGACAAAAATACAGCCAGGATCTCTGTTATAGGTGTGGAGGATAAGCCGGGCATCGCTTTCAGGATCTTTAATACACTTGCCGCAAACAATATCAATGTGGATATCATCCTCCAGTCTGTGGGAAGAGAGGGGACAAAAGATATCTCCTTTACAGTTGCGGAAGACGAGCTGAAGCGCGCGCTGGAAGTGCTGGAGGAGCACAAAGAGGCGCTGACTATTCAGGATATTACATACAATGCAAAGGTGGCAAAGATCTCCGTTGTGGGAGCAGGCATGATGAGCAACCCGGGAGTGGCTGCCAAGATGTTTGAGTCTCTGTACAATTCCCGCATCAATATCAACATGATCTCAACGTCAGAGATCCGCATCACTGTGCTGATCGATGAAAAGGATATAGAAGAGGCAATGAACGCAGTGCATGAGGGATTTGCCCTTGCTCTTGTAGAGTAGGACAGAGAAGAGACTTTATCAGGGATTATGAAAGAAAATATCGGAAAGACGGAAGAATTTTTCTCTTTCCGCAGGTGGAAGAAGGCGGAGTTTAGTAATAAATTCCGCTTCTTCTTTTGTGAGCTGGAGAAGACACAGGTCCTCTCCCAAAGCTTTTGTGATGTATGAGGAGGACTCCTCCATGAACATGCCGCTCTCAGCGAATTTCGCGGAATAGGCAGTCAGGTCGATTCCCAGAAGTACATCAACGGAGACGTGATACAGAGAAGAAAGGCGCAGCAGAGTATCCGGATCAGGCGTCCGCTTGGATGTCTCATAGTGGGAGTACGCCTGTCTGGAAATATTGAGATAGGCAGCCAGGTCATCCTGGGTCCTGCCGGTTATGGTCCGCAGAAATTTTAGATTGTTTGCGAGCTGCTGGATGCTGGCCATTGCTGTACCTCCGTCTGTTTTTCGGTAACACATAGTATAGCAATTAACCAGATCCCTGGATGATTATGCAACGGAACGTAGCTAAATTCATATAAAAGCAACAGAATGTTGCGAAATAGTCAAAGCTGGCTCAACGTGCTGTTGTGATACTGGCTGGAGAAGGTCACATCTTCCCCGAACCACTCCGGCGGGCAGAAGCTCTCTGCCATCTCTTCGGTGGAAAACTCCACCTCTGCCAGAACAAGGGGTGCTAAGTCTCCCTGAAAGACATCCAGCTCGATGGACAGGCCGACGCCAAGAGGAATGACATGGCGCACCTTCTGTATGAGACGTCCGTCGATCTTTTCTTTCAGATGCTCGTAGGCCTCCCGGGTCAGAGGAAGATTGTACTCCTCGCGCACCATCAGGCCCTTGGACTTGTAAGTCAGTATATAGTCGTCGTTGTCCCGGCGGATGCGCACCACAGGGGCTGTGCACAGATAGCCCTGCTCAATGATGCGGGTCTTCTGTATATCCAGGCCGGAGGGGATCTCCGGGATCAGATATTTACGTTCGATTTCCATAATTGATGTAATCTCCTTTCCGCAGGCACCGGCGGTCCTGCCCTTACAGGATAACATAAAAAGTGAAAAATGTAAATGAATTGCTTTTTGAGAAGCAGTCTGCTACTATAACAATATGGATAAAAAGAGGAGGAATTGCAATGAAAAAAGCAGCAGTGTTACTTGCAGATGGTTTTGAAGAAATCGAGGCGCTCACAGCAGTGGATCTGCTCAGGCGTGCAAGGATATATGTGGACACGATCTCCATATCGGACGACTATATGGTGACCGGGTCCCACGGCATCAACGTGCAGACGGAGGATCTGTTCGATGAGGTGGAGTTTGCGGAGTTTGACATGCTGGTCCTGCCGGGAGGCATGCCGGGCACCACGAACCTGGAAGCACACCCGGGCGTGCGGAAAGTGGTGAAGGAATTCTGCGAGAGCGGGAAATATGTGGGCGCCATCTGTGCGGCTCCCAGCATACTGGGAAATATGGGACTTCTGAAAGGTAAGAGGGCCATATGCTACCCCTCCTTTGAAGATAAGCTGGCCGGGGCGGTACTGGTGAAGGCGCCTGTTGTCCAGGACGGCAATATCATCACAAGCAGGGGGATGGGAACAGCCATTGACTTCGGGCTGAAGCTGGTGGAAGTTCTCTCTGACAAGCTGAAGGCGGATGAGGTGGCTGAGTCCATTATTTATCTTAAATAAAGCTGGCTATTTTGAAGGGTTTGTGTTATACTCTTTAAATGAGTGTATGCAGAATGCCTGCCTTGCATACTTTTTTGGAAGAGGCGCTTTGTGAGGGCCCACGGCAGGTTAGAAACAGGAGGAATATTTTCATGAGTTTACAGGTAGAGAAATTAGAGAAAAACATGGCGAAGCTGACCATCGAGGTTTCTGCTGAAGAACTGGAAAAGGCACTTCAGACTGCTTACAACAAACAGAAATCCAAGATCAGCATCCCGGGCTTTCGTAAGGGGAAAGTTCCTCGCCAGATGATTGAAAAAATGTACGGAGCAGAGATCTTTTATGATGACGCTGCAAACGCGCTGATCCCGAAGGCATATTCCGACGCCTACGACGAGTGCGAGCTGGAGATCGCTTCCCAGCCGAAGATCGATATCGTGCAGATCGAGAAGGGCAAGCCGTTTATCTTTACAGCAGAGGTTGCCGTGAAACCGGAGGTGACACTTGGAGAGTACAAGGGACTGAAGGTTGACAAGGTTTCCAACCGCGTGACACAGAAGGAGATCGACGCAAAGCTCCAGGAGGAAGCTGAGAAGAACGCAAGGACCATCACAGTTGAGGACCGTCCGGTACAGGATGGCGACGAAGTGATCCTCGACTTCGAGGGATTCGTTGACGGCGAGGCCTTCGAGGGAGGAAAAGGAGAGAACTATCCGCTGACCATCGGTTCCGGTTCCTTTATCCCGGGATTTGAGGAGCAGCTTGTTGGCGTGAACTCCGGCGAGGAGAAAGAAGTGAAGGTTACTTTCCCGGAAGACTATCACGCAGAGGATCTGAAGGGCAAAGAAGCTGTATTTAAATGCATGATCCACGAGATCAAGGCAAAAGAGCTCCCGGAGATCGACGATGAGTTCGCGGCAGAAGTTTCCGAGTTTGACACATTAGATGAATACAAGGCAGACATCAAGGCAAAGATCAAAGAGCAGAAAGAGTCTGAAGGAAAGACAAAACAGGAGAACCAGGCTGTAGAGCAGGCAGTTGCCAACGCAACCATGGAGATCCCGGATGCCATGATCGACACACAGGCAAGACAGATGCTGGACGACTTCGCAAGAAGGATGCAGCAGCAGGGTCTGACTATGGAGCAGTACTGCCAGTTCACAGGACAGACAACAGACAAGATGCTTGAGGACCTGAAGCCCCAGGCAGTGGACCGCATCCAGACACGCCTTGTGCTGGAGGCTGTTGCAAAGGCTGAGAACATTGAGATCAGCGATGAGAAGCTGGATGAGGAGATCCAGAAGATGGCCGAGATGTACAAGATGGAGGCTGACAAGCTGAAAGAGTACATGGGCGAAGACGAGAAAAAACAGATGAAAGAAGACATGGCTGTACAGGAGGCGGTGACCTTCCTGGTGGAGAACGCAGTTACAGAGTAAGCGGACAGCCGTGCATATAGACAGGAGGAGTTTGCATGAGTTTAGTACCTTATGTCATTGAACAGACCAGCCGTGGAGAGCGCTCCTACGACATTTATTCCAGACTTTTGAAAGACAGGATCATCTTCCTTGGAGAGGAAGTGACAGACGTGTCCGCCAGCGTGGTCGTGGCACAGCTTATGTTCCTGGAGGCTGAGGACCCGGAGAAGGATATCCATCTCTACATCAACAGCCCGGGAGGATCTGTCACAGCGGGAATGGCAATTTACGATACCATGCAGTATATTAAATGCGATGTGTGCACATACTGTATCGGTATGGCGGCAAGCATGGGATCTTTCCTCCTCGCGGGAGGAGCAAAGGGCAAGCGTTTTGCGCTGCCTCACTCGGAGATCATGATCCATCAGCCCTCCGGCGGAGCACAGGGACAGGCGACAGAGATCCAGATCGCAGCCCAGCATATCCAGAAGACAAAGGATACTCTGAACAGGATCCTTGCGGAGAACACAGGGCAGCCGCTGGAAGTCATCTGTGCCGATACGGACCGCGACAACTTTATGTCTGCCGAAGAGGCTAAGGCATATGGATTAGTGGATGAAATTATATCAAGCCGTAAATAAAACCGGGGGCGGGCATACACAGGAGAGAGACCTCCTGGTATGCCGGTCCTTTGTTTTTTCGAAAACTGATTTGATGAGGTGAGAGTATGGCAGGAAGAAATGATGACCAGATAAGATGCTCGTTCTGCAACAAGCCCCAGTCACAGGTGCGCAAGCTGATTGCAGGTCCGAGCGGCGTGTATATATGCGATGAGTGTATTGATGTGTGCGCCGAGATCATGGAAGAAGAATTTGAATATGAAAATACCAGAAATATCAATCCCTTTGATGATATCAATCTGCTGAAGCCGGAGGAGATCAAAGGCTTCCTCGATGAGTATGTCATCGGCCAGGATGAGGCCAAAAAGGTATTGTCTGTTGCAGTATATAATCACTATAAACGGATCATGGCCGAGAAGGATCTGGGCGTGGAGCTGAAAAAGAGCAATATCCTCATGCTGGGACCTACAGGATGCGGAAAAACGCTGCTGGCCCAGACGCTGGCCAGGATCCTCAATGTGCCGTTTGCCATTGCGGACGCCACTGCGCTGACAGAGGCCGGATACGTGGGCGAGGATGTGGAAAATATCCTGCTCAAGATCATCCAGGCTGCCGATGGGGACATCGAGCGGGCAGAGTACGGCATCATCTATATTGACGAGATAGACAAGATAACAAGAAAATCGGAGAATCCCTCCATCACGAGAGATGTGTCGGGAGAGGGCGTACAGCAGGCTCTCCTGAAGATCATTGAGGGGACGGTGGCAAATGTGCCGCCTCAGGGAGGGAGAAAGCATCCTCATCAGGAGCTGATCCAGATCGACACCTCCAATATCCTGTTTATCTGCGGCGGGGCCTTTGAGGGACTGGAGAAGATCATCGAGAAGAGGATCGACCAGAAGTCCATCGGATTCAACGCTGAGATCGCTGCAGGACACGAGGATGACATTGACCGTCTCTTAAAGCAGGTGCTTCCCCAGGATCTGGTGAAGTTCGGGCTGATCCCCGAGCTTGTGGGGCGTCTTCCGGTGACCGTGTCACTGGAGATGCTGGACCGTGATGCCCTGATCCGCATCCTGACAGAGCCCAAGAGCGCCATTGTCAAACAGTACCAGAAGATGCTGGAACTGGACGGAGTGGAGCTGACCTTTGACCAGGATGCCCTGGAGGCGATCGCGGACACGTCCCTGAAGAGGAAGACCGGCGCCAGAGGGCTCCGGGCAATCATGGAAAATATCATGATGGATACCATGTATCATGCCCCATCTGACGAGACGCTGAAGACATGCCGCATCACGAAATCCGTGGTGGACGGTACCGGAAAGCCGGTCTGCGGACATGATGATCTGAGAATTGAAAGCGCTTAACAGAGCATGAGCGGGGCGGGTGCAAGTATGATTGCGCCCGCCTCTTTTAAAAAACTGAGAGAATACAGGACAGGAGCAGATAAAATGACTGAGAGAGAAGTAAGAAGCCTTCCCATGGTAGCCCTCCGGGGTATGACTGTGATGCCTGAGATGGTGACCCATTTTGACGTCAGCAGGGAGCGGTCCATCGAGGCGATCGAGGAGGCCATGCAGGAGGAAGGACAGAAGATTTTTCTGACTGCACAGAAAGATATAGAAGTGGAAGAGCCGACAGCGGAGGATCTGTACCAGGTGGGAACCATTGCGTCCATCCGGCAGATCATCAAGCTGCCCAGGAATCTTCTACGGGTGCTGATCTCCGGCGAGGAGAGGGCGGTCATCAATACCGTGGAGTTTGAGACTCCCTATATGCGGGCAAACGTGACCGTGCTGCCGGACACCGGTGAGGAGGCGCTGGATGCGTCGGCAGACCAGGTAAGCCAGGAGGCCATGACAAGAGGATTGAAGGAGATCTACGGGGAGTACGCTGGGCGGCTGCCCAAGTATCCCAAGGACATGCTGAAGCAGGTGCAGGAGTACACGGACCTGGCCAAAGTAGTGGACTGGATTGCCGCCAATGTGCCGCTGGAGCAGAAAGATCTGCAGGAGCTTCTGGAGGAGACGGATCTTCTGAAGCGCTATCAGCTGCTGGCATTTAAGCTGGTGAATGAGATGCAGATCATGAACATCAAGGAAGAGATCCAGACCAAGGTGCGGGAGAGAGTGGACCAGAACCAGAGGGAATATATCCTGCGGGAGCAGCTGAAACTGATCCGGGAGGAGCTGGGAGAGGAGAACACCATCTCCGACGCAGAGGAGTTCCAGGCAGCTGCAGACAAGCTGCAGGCCTCTGACGAGGTGAAGGAGAAGCTGCAAAAGGAGATAGGCCGTTTCAAGAGCTCCCTGAACAGTCCGGCTGAGAACGGTGTGATCCGGACATACATTGAGACGATGCTGGAGATGCCCTGGGATAAGGCCACAGAGGACCACAAAGACATAGCCTATGCCAGGCAGGTGCTGGAGGAAGACCATTATGGCCTGGAGCAGGTGAAGGAGAGGGTGTTGGAATTTCTGGCTGTGCGGGCTCTGACAAGAAAGGGAGAGAGTCCCATCCTCTGCCTGGTAGGTCCTCCGGGAACCGGCAAGACATCCATTGCCAGGTCCCTGGCCCGGGCGCTTAAGAAGCCTTACGTTCGCATCTCACTGGGAGGCGTACGGGACGAGGCGGAGATCCGGGGCCACAGGAAGACATACGTAGGCGCCATGCCGGGGCGCATCGCGGCGGGCATCCGCAGCGCCGGCGTAAAGAATCCGCTCATGCTGCTGGATGAGATCGACAAGGTGAGCAACGACTACAAGGGAGATACCTTCTCCGCCCTTCTGGAGGTGCTGGACAGCGAGCAGAATTACCGCTTCCGGGACCACTATCTGGAAGTGCCGCTGGATCTCTCGGAAGTGCTTTTCGTGACCACGGCCAACACTCTGCAGACTATCCCGCGGCCTCTGCTGGACCGCATGGAAGTCATTGAGGTGTCCAGCTACACAGAGAACGAGAAGCTCCACATCGCCATGGAGCACCTGATTCCCAAGCAGCTTGACCGCCACGGACTGAAAGAGGACCAGCTCTCCATCAGCAGGGGAGCTGTCTGGAAGATGGCCCGGAATTACACAAAAGAGGCCGGCGTGCGCCAGCTGGAGCGGGAGATCGGAAACATCTGCCGGAAGGCAGCCAAGGAGATCCTGGAGGAGAAAAAGAAGAAGGTCCGGGTGACAGAGGGAAATCTGCACAAGTATCTGGGAAAAGAGAAGTATACATACCAGAAAGCCAATCTGACAGACGAGGTGGGCATTGTGCGGGGACTTGCCTGGACAAGCGTGGGAGGCGACACCCTGCAGATCGAGGTCAATGTGATGCCCGGAAAAGGAGAGCTGATCCTCACAGGACAGCTTGGGGACGTGATGAAAGAGTCCGCGCGCACCGGTATCAGCTATATCCGCTCTGTCGGCAGTACATACGGCATTGAGGAGGATTTCTTTGAGAAGCATGACCTCCACATCCACATACCGGAGGGTGCGGTTCCCAAGGATGGTCCTTCAGCCGGCATCACCATGGCCACGGCCATGCTCTCCGCTGTCACCGGACGGAAGGTCCGGGCGGATGTGGCTATGACAGGGGAGATCACCCTGCGGGGAAGAGTCCTGCCCATTGGGGGGCTGAAGGAGAAGCTGCTGGCTGCAGGAAGTGCAGGCATGAAGACAGTCCTTGTCCCGAAGGAGAATGAGAAGGATGTGGAAGAGCTCTCCTCAGAGATCACAAAAGGCCTGGAGATCATCCCTGTGTCCCATATGGAACAGGTACTTGAGGAAGCGTTTGTAAAAGAAAAGTAAACAGAGGTAGAGACTATGATCATAAAAAATATCAATCTGGAAACCGTGTGCGGCATTACAAGCAAACTTCCGGAGAATGATAAGCCGGAGATCGCGTTTGCAGGGAAGTCCAATGTGGGGAAATCCTCCCTCATCAATGCGCTTATGAACCGGAAGTCCTTCGCCCGGATCTCGGCCACGCCGGGAAAGACCCAGACCATCAATTTTTACAATATCAACGATGCGCTGTATCTGGTGGACCTGCCGGGGTACGGCTACGCAAAGGTATCACAGCAGGAGAAGGAAAAATGGGGAAAGATGATCGAGAGATATCTCCACAGCTCCAAGCAGCTGCGGGCGGTCTTTCTCCTCATTGACATACGCCATGAGCCGTCAGCAAATGACAAGATGATGTACGACTGGGTGGTAAGCCAGGGTTACAATCCCATTATCATTGCGACAAAGCAGGATAAGCTCAAGAGGAGCCAGATAGACAAGCATGTCAGGATGCTCCGGCAGGGACTGAAGCTGGTGCCGGGGACAAGAATCATCCCCTTCTCTTCTGTGACAAAGCAGGGAAGGGACGAGATATGGGAGCTTGTGGAGACAGAGCTTCTCGACAGCGAAAAGGAAGAATAAAGGGTAAGAGAGGTGGAGAAAATGGGGAGAAATGAAGGGACTGCCGCAAAGGATAACAGGCCTTATTGGAAAGTGATCGTCAGCCTGGCCTTCAGTCTGGTCGGGACAATCCTATTTATCTATGTGGGCGTGAAGGCGCTGTTCTATTTCATGCCCTTTGTGATAGGCTGGTTCCTGTCTTTTATTGCCAGCCCGCTTGTGGTTTTTCTTGAAAAGAGGCTGAAGATCATCAAAAAGCTGGGGTCCGCCATCATCATCATAGCCGTGCTGGCAGCCTGTATCGGGCTGATCTACCTGGCAGTCAGCAGGATATGGGGAGAGGTCAGCTCTCTGATACAGGATTTCCCGTCCATGTACAGGGACCTGGAGAAGGGCTTTCGTCAGATTGGGGAGAGGACCTCCCAGATTTTTGCGCTTCTTCCGGGAAATGTGCAGGAGGGACTGAATACCTTTGCCGCCAATCTGGATGAGACCATGAGCGGCATTATCAGCAGCGTCAGTGAGCCAACGGTGGCGGCGGCGGGGAATTTTGCCAAGCGCATCCCCTCTATCCTGATCTCCTTTATCGTCACCATCATCTCCGCCTATTTCTTCATTGCTGACAGAGAAAATATCATCCTGTGGGCCAAGAAGATTTTTCCGAAGCCTATCGTGGAGAGGATGACCATGGTGACAGACAACCTGAAGTATGCGGTGGGCGGGTATTTTAAGGCTCAGTTCAAGATCATGGCTGTCGTGTTCGCAATACTCCTGGTGGGCTTTGGGATCATGGGCGTGCATTTTTCCGTCCTGCTGGCCATCGGCATCGCTTTTTTGGATTTCCTGCCCTTTTTCGGGACAGGCACCGCTCTTCTGCCATGGGCGCTCTATGAGCTCCTGACCGGCGACTACAGGCGGGTGGTAGCTCTGGCGGTGCTGTACGCAGTGACCCAGCTTGTCCGGCAGCTGATCCAGCCCAAGCTGGTGGGGGACAGCATGGGGCTCAATCCTCTGTTTACCCTGGTGCTTCTGTACGCGGGGTACCGGGCAGGAGGCATCCTGTGGATGATCCTGGCCGTGCCCATCGGTCTTCTCGTCGTCAACCTGTATAAAGCGGGGGCCTTTGACTATATACTGGATGATGTGAGGATCCTGGCGGATGGGGTGCTGAGCCTGCGCCGACCGGAGCCGGCCGGGCCTGCCGAAGAGAAGGAGTCTGAAGACGGTAAATGAGAATGTTTTTCGAAAAAATGTGGAAAAGATATTGCAATACACCGTACCGGGGTATATAATAGCACTGAAATACCAATAGGGGGTATAAAGACATCGTTCGAGGAAAGTAGGTGACCCTGGTAATGAAGAAAGAAAAATATAACGTCACCGGTATGACCTGTGCAGCCTGCCAGGCAAATGTAACCCGGTGTGTACAGAAGCTGGATGGGGTGGAGGAAGTCAATGTCAACCTCCTGTCAGGCCAGATGACAGTAGATTACGATGAGACGAAGCTGGACAGCGCCGCCATCGCCCGGGCGGTGGAGGGGATAGGCTACGGAGCCTCCCCCGCGGACGCCGTGCCTGACGCAAAAGGAGGAGGCTTCCGCAGTGAGTGGGAAGTCCGCCAGAGCAGAGCCCGGGAGGAGCAGCAGAGCATGAAGGTGCGCCTTGTGGCCTCCATCGTCCTGCTGATCCCCCTGATGTACGTGGCTATGGGCTCCATGATGGGGCTTCCCGTGCCCGGCATCCTGACCGGCATGGAGAACGCCATGATCTCAGCCCTGACGCAGCTCATCCTGACCGTGCCCATCCTGGTGCTGAACCGTAAATTTTACAAGGTGGGACTGAAAGCTCTGGTAAAGCGGGCCCCCAATATGGACTCCCTGGTGGCTATCGGATCTGGTGCTTCCCTCATATACGGCCTCTTTGCCATGTACCGCATGGCCTGGGGCTTCGGACACCAGGACATGGCGGTGGTCCACGAGTATGCGCATGCTCTGTACTTTGAGTCCGCGGCCATGATCCTTACGCTTGTGACTGTGGGGAAATATCTGGAGGCAAGGTCCAGGTCAAAGACCTCTGACGCCCTCGGAAAGCTGGTGGACTTAGCTCCCAAGACAGCGGTTATCATCAAAAACGGCCAGGAAGTGACCGTGCCTGCCGAGCAGGTGGCGGCCGGAGACATTGTGGTCATCCGGCCGGGAGAAAGTATCCCGGTGGACGGCGTTGTGACAGAGGGAGCCGGCTATGTGGACCAGGCTGCCATCACCGGTGAGAGTATCCCGGTGGAAAAGATGCCCGGGGATACGGTCATCTCTGCAACTATCAACAAGAACGGCACTTTCCGGTTCCGGGCTTCCAAGGTGGGAGAGGACACCACCCTCTCCCAGATCATCCGGCTTGTGGACGAGGCGGGAAACTCAAAGGCGCCCATCGCCAGGCTGGCGGACAAGGTCAGCGGCATTTTCGTGCCGGTGGTCATCGGCATCGCCATCCTGACAGCCATCGTGTGGATCGTGGCAGGACAGGACTTTGAGTTCGCCCTGTCCAATGCCATTGCAGTGCTTGTCATCTCCTGCCCCTGCGCGCTGGGACTTGCCACTCCGGTGGCTATCATGGTGGGTACCGGAAAGGCGGCGGAGTATGGCATCCTCATCAAGTCGGCGGAGAGCCTGGAAAATCTCCACTCCATCGACACAGTTATCCTGGATAAGACCGGCACCATCACTTCCGGGCACCCGGAGGTGACAGACATAGAGGTCCTGGACCCCTCCATGAGCCCGGAGGAGTTCCTGTCCCGGGCGGCTGCCCTGGAGGCGGGGAGTGAACATCCCCTGGCCCAGGCGGTGGTGGAGAAGGCGAAGGGAGACGGTGTATCCTCAGTTCAGGCAGAGGATTTCCAGGCCCGGACGGGGCGGGGTGTGTCAGCCCGGATTTCCGGAAAGAACTGGCTGGCCGGCAACCTGGCCTTTATGGAAGAAGAAAAGGCAATGGGACCTGAGCAGGAGACGGCTTTGGTGAGAGAGAAGATGGGGCAGTATGCGTCCCAGGGGAAAACGCCGCTCCTCTTTGTGCGGGACGGACAGGCCGCAGGTATCATTGCGGTGGCTGACACGGTCCGGGAAACAAGCCGGGCGGCCATCCGGAAATTTAAAGAGATGGGCCTTACTGTGGTCATGCTGACAGGTGACAACAAAGTGACGGCAGAGGCTATCCGAAAGGAGCTGGACATTGCGGAGGCGGTGTCCGATGTGCTTCCCACAGAGAAGGAGGCCTGCGTCCGCTCCTGGCAGGAAAAGGGGCATAAGGTGGCCATGGTGGGAGACGGCATCAACGACGCCCCGGCCCTCACAAGGGCGGATATTGGCATTGCCATCGGAGCCGGCACGGACATTGCCATTGACTCGGCAGACGTGGTGCTGATGAAGGACTCCTTACAGGATGTGGTGACAGCCATTGAACTGAGCAGAGCAGTCGTGCGGAATATTCACATGAACCTGTTCTGGGCATTTTTCTACAACATCCTCGGCATCCCGGTGGCGGCGGGAGCCCTGTTCCCGGCCTTTGGCCTGCGCCTAAGCCCTATGATCGGCTCCGCAGCCATGAGCCTCTCCTCCGTGTGCGTGGTGACCAACGCGCTGCGGCTGCGGTTCTTCAAGCCGGCCCTGGGAGACCAGGCAGACGGGTCTGCGAAAGCGGAGAAAGACGCAGAGAAAACAGACTCCATGACAGAGAACATTCCGGGAGACTCCGGTGTGGATAAAAAAGAAGAGCAAGAAGAGAAAGGAATGGTAACGATGAAAAAGACACTGGTAGTAGAAGGTATGATGTGTGAGCACTGCAAGATGCATGTGGAGAAGGCCCTGGCGGGCGTTGTAGGCGTGGACAGCGCCCAGGTGGACCTGGAGAAGAAGACAGCCACCGTCTCCCTGACAGAGGATGTGGCAGACCAGGTGCTGATGGATGCAGTGAAAGAGGCCGGATATGAGCCGGTGAGCTGCACAGCCCAGTAGAGGAAGTATTTTATGAATTGCGCCTCCCTTTTGGATGTAGTAGAATGGAACTATATCCGGAAGGGAGGCGTTTTGTCATGACATGGAGCCCGCTGCCTGTCGGGGTGGATGATTTTGAAAAGCTGAGAAAAGAACAGTATTACTATATCGATAAAACTCTTTTTATAAAGGATTTGCTGGACATGAAGGGAGAGGTCAATCTCTTTACCCGTCCGAGGCGCTTTGGGAAGACGCTGAACATGAGTATGCTGCGGTGTTTCTTTGAAAAGGATATGCCGGGGCAGGCAGAGCTGTTCCGCGGCCTTCAGATCATGGAGGCGGGGGAGCGCTACCTGGCTTTCATGGGGAGATATCCGGTCATCAGCCTTTCGCTCAAGTCTATGAAGCAGCCGTCCTGTGAGCTGTCCTTTGAGATGCTGAAAAAGGAAGTGGGCAGCGAGTTTGCCAGACACTGGCGGCAGGTGGAGGAGAGCGGAAAGCTGACACAGGCTCAGAAGGAGAGATACCTTCGCATAAGGGATCTGAGAGGGGTGGAGAGCGATTATGCAGACGCCCTTAAATTCCTCTCAGAGTGTCTGCGCATTTCAGAGGGTGAGAGGACGGTCATTCTCATAGATGAGTACGACGTGCCTCTGGAAAATGCCTATTTTGCCGGATTTTACGAGAAAATGACCGGCATTATACGCTCCCTGTTCGAGTCGGCCCTGAAGACCAATGACAATCTGGCGTTTGCCGTGGTGACGGGGTGCCTGAGGATCAGCCGGGAAAGCATTTTTACCGGGCTGAATAACCTGGAGATCAATTCCATCACGACGGCCCTCTACGGGGAAAACTTTGGCTTCACACAGCCGGAGGTGGAAGCGCTCTTGTCCTTCTATGGGCTGGAGGAAAATCTGGACACCGTGCAGCAGTGGTATGACGGCTACAAGTTTGGCAATGCGGAGGTGTATAATCCGTGGAGTGTGATCAGCTATGTCAAGTCCTGCTGCGGGGACAGACAGGCTCTTCCCAGGCCCTACTGGTCCAACACCAGTTCCAACAGCATTGTGCGCTCCCTTGTGGAGAGGGCGGACCTCTCCGTCAAGCAGGAGATAGAGGCGCTGATAGAGGGGAAGACGATCACCAAGCCCATCCATGAGGATATCACCTATGAAGACATAGACTCTACCCAGGAAAATCTGTGGAATTTTCTCTTTTTTACCGGTTACCTGAAGAAGATCAGCGAATACCAGGAGGGGGAAAATATCTACATTGAGATGGCCATTCCCAACAGGGAGGTCCGCTATATTTACAAGACGACAGTCCTGCGGTGGTTTGAGGAAAAGACAGATAAAAAAGAGCTGACGCCCCTCTATGAGAGCATCCTGGAGGGAGATACAGACAGGATGTCCCGGATCCTGTCCGAAAATCTGATGGAGACGATCAGCTTCTACGACTACCAGGAGAGCTATTACCATGGCTTCCTTGCGGGAATGCTGAAAAATATCGGAAGCTATATTGTCCTGTCCAACCGGGAGTCGGGAAATGGAAGGCCGGACATCCTGCTGAAGTATCCAAGCGTGAGAGGGAAGGCGGTCATATTGGAAATCAAGGTGGCCGACACCTTTTCCGGGCTTGAGGAAAAATGCGACGAGGCTCTCAGGCAGATCGAGGAGCAGGAGTATGAGGAGTCACTGCGCCAGGAGGGATACCAGGATATCCTGAAATACGGAGTGGCGTTCTACAGGAAGGAATGTATGGTAAAAAGGGCAGTAGAGTAAGAGAAAGAACATAGCCCCGGCAGACAATAGAAAATCAGACGGCGCAGACCCTTCCGGAAGGAAAGGCTGCGCCGTCTGTCATTCTATACGGCTTGTCTCTCATGTATGCAGGTGCCGCCACAGGCTTGGGTTCCCGCCGCAGGACTTATTACAGTACCAGTGAGGGAGCTGTGTAGGCGCGTCCGCCCAGCTCCTGATCCAGCATGTAGAGACTCTTTGCATCGTCCCCGAAGAGCTCCATCTTCTTGATCAGATCGCTTGCATTTGTCTCCTCCTCGCCCTGTTCCTTTACAAACCAGTCCAGGAACTGCATGGTGCGGAAGTCTTTTACCTCATAGGCAGCCTCGTAGATATTGTGGATCAGGCTTGTCACATACTGCTCATGTGCGTAGCCTGCCTTCAGGGCGTCCATCTTTTCTTTCAGCTCGGCATCCGGCTTGTCGATGGCTTCCAGAGTGACAGGCACGTCATTGTTCTGCATATACTGGATGAAGAGCATGGCATGGTCCCTCTCCTCCTGAGCCTGCACATGGTACCAGTTGGCAAATCCGTCCAGCCCCAGCTCCTTATAGAAATTGGAAAAACTCAGGTACAGGTAGGCAGAATAGAATTCCTTGTTTACCTGCTCGTTTAACAGCTTTGCAACTTTTTCGTTTAACATGTAACGCATCTCCTTTTGTATCCGCATCTCCCGCAGGGGAAGCTGCTGTATTTTCCGCCTATAAGTATAGCTCTGTCAGTCGGAAAACTCAAGCCCGGATATGCCTGTCTCCCAGGCATATTTTTGACATGCGCGCCTCTGATACAGAGTGAAAAAGGCGGGGAAATATGGTATGATGACATGGACAGCAAACAGAAAAAGGAGTACAGGTCCAAGCATAAGACAGAGAGTATAGGAGAAAAGATATGAGTTTAGCATTAGCAGTACTGAAAAAGGGAGAAGGGCGCACGCTGAAGGCGGGAGGCGCCTGGATTTTTGACAATGAGATAGACAGCGTGACAGGAGCCTTTGAGAACGGGGATGTTGTGATGGTCCACGACTTTGACGGCTACCCCATGGGACGGGGCTTTATCAATATGCACTCCAAAATACGCATCCGGATGCTGACGAGAAATCCGGACCAGGAGATTGATGAGGAGTTTTTCCGGGAACGCCTGCGGGATGCCTGGGAGTACCGAAAAAAGACAGTGGACACAGGAAGCTGCCGGATCGTCTTCGGAGAGGCGGATTTCCTTCCGGGACTGGTGGTGGACAAGTTCTCAGACGTGCTCGTCTTCCAATGCCTGGCTCTGGGAATGGACAGGTACAAGGAAAAGCTTCTCTTTATGCTGAAGGAGCTCCTGGCAGAGGACGGCGTCGAGGTCCGGGGCATCTACGAGAGGAGCGACGCCAAGGAGAGAGAAAAAGAGGGCATGAGGAAGACGAAGGGCTTTCGCGGGGAGCCCTTTGACACCTTTGTCCATATTGAGGAGAATGGAGTCAAATACATCGTGGACGTCAAGGACGGGCAGAAGACTGGATTTTTCCTGGACCAGAAATACAACCGTCTGGCTATCCAGAAGCTGTGCCGGGGCGCCCGGGTGCTGGACTGCTTTACCCACACAGGCTCCTTTGCGCTGAACGCGGGGGTTGCCGGGGCGAAGAGCGTCCTTGGTGTGGACGCCTCCGGCCTTGCGGTGGCCCAGGCCCGGGAGAACGCAGAGCTAAACGGGCTGTCAGACCGGGTGGAGTTCAGGGAGGCAGATGTGTTTGATCTGCTCCCCTCCCTGGTGGAGAAAGGAGAGCAGTACGACGTGGTGGTGCTGGACCCGCCGGCTTTCACAAAATCCAGAAACTCCATCAAAAATGCGGTGAAGGGATACCGTGAGATCAACATCCGGGGCATGAAACTGGTCCGGGACGGTGGCTTTCTCGCCACCTGCTCCTGCTCCCATTTTATGGATTTTGAGCTGTTCACAAAGACCATACGGGAAGCGGCCAGAAGCGCCCACGTGCGCCTCAGGCAGGTGGAGTTCCGGACCCAGGCGCCGGACCACCCCATCCTGTGGGCGGCGGATGAGAGCTATTATCTGAAGTTTTATATTTTCCAGGTGTGTAAGGCGAGGTAAGCGGCTTGAAAAGCCGGCCTTTAGAGTGCGGACAGGAACGAGTTCTCCGATGCTGATGACCCATACGTTTAATTCTTGCATATACTGGTAAAAAAAGAAAAGAGTTTTTGTCATGAGATGTAAAAAAGGATGTGCACAGAAGAACTGCCCGTGCTGCCGTCCGGGCCCTCCCGGCCCACAGGGCCCGGCGGGGCCGCAGGGGGAACCCGGTCCTCAGGGGCCGGCAGGAGGGACGGATAACCTTCTGAGCGCCTTTGCCACGCCCCCGCAGCTGGGAACTCCGGGGATGCCGCTTGTTTTTGACAGGAACGGTGCCGTCCTGGGCGATGCGGTCGTCCACGGGCAGAACAGCCCGGATATCGCCATCCGGCAGCCGGGCACCTACTATGTCTCCTTTCACGGGGCAGTCACCCCGGGGCCGGGCGCTGCCTTCCCCCTGAGCGTGAGATTGTTCCTCACTTCCCAGGGAACAGAGGTGGCCGGGGCTTCAGCCGTTCACACCTTTACCGCCCCGGGGACCACGGCCGGGATGTCATTTTCCCAGATCTTGGATGTATCTTCGGCCCCTGCGGTGCTTCAGGTGAACAGCGAAGGAGGAGGCTTCATTTACGGTGAAGTCAATATATGTGTGATAAAGCTTTATTAATAGCACAGAAAGGAATTTGCTTATGATACACCTGTACTATACAGAAAAGGGCCAGGGAAAGCCACTCATCCTCCTCCACGGAAACGGGGAGGACGGCAGCTATTTTGAGAGCCAGATGGACTATTTCTCGAAGACGAGGCGGGTCATCGCGGTGGACACAAGAGGACACGGCAGGTCGCCCCGGGGAACCGCGCCCTTTACCATCCGCCAGTTTGCCGAGGACCTGCGGGGATTTATGGAGGAGATGGGAATCGATAAGGCGGATCTCCTGGGATTTTCAGACGGGGGAAACATCGCTCTCATCTTTGCCCTGCGGTATCCGGGAAAAGTGAACCGCCTCATCCTGAATGGAGCCAACCTGTGGTCAGGGGGAGTGAAGCCATCGGTCCAGATACCCATTATCCTGGGGTACTATATAGCCAACTTTTTCGGACATTTCAGCGGGAAGGCCAGAACCAACGCGGAGCTGCTGCGGCTTATGGTGAAGGACCCCGATATAAAAGCGGAGGAGCTTCGGAGCATCCAGAGTCCCACTCTTGTAATCGCGGGAGAGAGGGATATGATACGGGAGGAGCACACCAGGCTGATCGCGGCGGAGATACCGGGGGCAGAGCTTCGCATCATCCCGGGGAACCACTTTGTGGCCGCCGGAAATCCGGAGACATTTAACCGGGAAGTGGAAAACTTTCTACGGGAGACTTAGAAGGCAGGCAGCAGGCCTGCCTTTTTACGCATCTTTGCCTGTAGGGCTCTCTACAGCCCCTCCAGGTCAAAGGGAGGGGTGTACTCCTCCCTTGCGCTGGACCGCTCCTGCATGAATCCTGCGTCCAGCCCAAGATCCAGAGCGGTGTCCAGCACTTTGCCGTACTCGTAGGAGGTGAGGCGTCGGTTGATCTCCGGGTGTTCACTGGCCCGGAAGAAGGGTGTGTATTGACTTAGCAGGCTAAGAAGAAAATGCCCTTTGGGGAGATGCTCAGCAATCCATTTAAGCAGACGGATGGAGTCTTCTTTCTGGCCGGGAAGGACCATGTGCCGTATGAGCGTGCCTCTTGTCAGCATGCCTCTGGAGTCGAAGGCGGGCTTTCCTGTCTGCCGGATCATCTCCTGGACAGCCTGGGAGGCATGGAGAAAATAGTCCGGGGCGCAGGAGTAGGTTCCGGCCAGATCGGAGGAAAAATATTTGAGATCAGGCAGATACACATCCACGTAGCCCTCCAGCATTCGCAGCGTCTCCACCCTCTCGTAGCCGCCGCAGTTGTAGACAATGGGAATGTGCAGCTTCGGGCGCACTTTGTCCAGGACCGGCAGGATGGAGGGAAGAAACTGGGTGGCGGTGATAAGATCGATGTTCTCTGCTCCCTGCTCCTGAAGGGAAAGAAAGATCTCGCCCAGATGTTCCGGTGACAGCTCCTTCCCCACATCCCCCTGGCTGATGGGATAGTTCTGGCAGTAGCAGCACTTCAGGGTGCAGCCGGAGAAGAAGACGGCGCCGCTGCCGCCTTTTCCGCTGATACAGGGCTCCTCCCAGAAGTGGAGGGCGGCCCGGGCCGCGGTGATCTTTGTGCCGCATCCGCAGACGCCCTGCCTTTCCTGCCGGCCTATACGACACATGCGGGGACAGAGGGTGCAGTTCTGGTAGAGAGAAAAAAGGGGGCTATGCATGGCTGCCGTTCTCCTCCCTGAAGGCGATGCTGGCCTGGACTGCCAGGGTTCCGTCTTCTTTTACCCCTGCCAGGAGAAAGTCCTTCTCTCTTTCCATACGCCAGATGGAAAGACGTTCTTTTTCAAAGCACTGTTTGAGATAGTGGATCTCAAAGTCCGTGATCTGTTTCCCTGTCTGGAAATCCAGGTCAAAGGCGTTGAGAAAGAGGGGAATATACTTCTGGTTGTTCATGTGTCCGCTCTTGTCAAGGTCTGTGTACCGGACAGTGTGGGTATAGCAGCGCTCCATGCCATCAATAGTTCTTGGGAAACGCTGGAAAGCAGGAAGATCCAGGGGTGTCCTCTCGTCGGTGTCCGTGGGATAGCTGATGGCCTCCGGCGTGCAGATCTTTCCGGCTTTCAGGTCGCACAGACAGCTTTCCACCCGCCCTTTGGCCAGGAGATCACCGCTTTGGGAGACGGTGAAAGCCTGGTGGAAACGGACTGAGGGGCGGGGATTTTCCACCCAGGAAGCCAGTTTAAGGGCGGAGTCGTAGCCCGTTCTCTTTTCAATATGAAGTCTGTATTTTGTAAAAACCCAGCAGATGCCGTAGGTCTCCGGCAGGGTGTCGTTGCCTTTGCCAAGCGCATGCATGTAGGCGGTCACTGCGTCCTGGAAATATTCAAAATAGCCGTTTGCTCCTATAAGGCCGGTGTGGTCGGACTCACGGAACTGGGGAAAATATTCTTTTTCGTAGATCATGGAAATAACCTCCTGTCCTCAATTTGTCTTGTCTTTCTATTATAGCCTTTTGCATAGAATGACAAAAGTATTTTTCGCAGAAAAGAGGAGCGAAGAAGTACCTTGCAGGGAGGGAGAGGAAAGACATATAATGAGTACATAGCTCAAACGAAAAGGAGGCAGGGGAACATGGGAGAAGAAAAGGCCAAGATCTATTTTGACAATGGGAGCACTTCCTGGCCCAAGGCGCCGGGAGTGGCGGAGGCGGTGGGGCGCCTCCTCACAGAGGGAGCCTTCAATATCAACCGGGGAAACTATGAGGGAGCTTACGAGGTGGAAGCGGCGGTGCTGGACACAAGGGAACAGCTGGCCCGGCTTTTCCATGCGGAAAACTCCCGGCGGGTCATCTTCACACCGGGGATCACCCACTCCCTGAATTATTTTATCCGGGGATTTTTAAAAAAAGGGGACCATGTGCTTGTCACCGGGATGGAGCACAATGCGGTCATGCGCCCTTTGCGGTGTATGGAGAAGGAGGGAGTTACCTGGGAGTGCATCCCGACGGACAGAGAGGGAAATGTGCGCTCCGCTGACGTGGAGGGGATGATCCGGAAGAACACAAGGGCAGTCATTGTCCTCCATGCATCGAATGTATGCGGCACCATTGTCCCGGTGGAGGAGATCGGGAGGATCTGCCGGGAGAGAGGTGTGTTCTTTGTGGTGGATACGGCCCAGAGCGCGGGAACCATCCCCCTGGATATGGAGGAGGCCTGCGTGGATTTCCTGGCTTTTACAGGCCACAAGGGGCTGCTGGGGCCCCAGGGGGTGGGAGGATTTCTTATCTCCGACAGCCTGGATGGGCAGATGGAGCCCCTCATCGCAGGCGGTACGGGCAGCATCTCTGACAGTCTGGATATGCCCCGCACTCTGCCGGATAAGTACGAGAGCGGTACCGTGAACCTGCCTGGTATCATTGGACTTCACGCGGCTCTCTCCTACATCGAGGAGACGGGGCTGGATGCGATCCACAAAAAGAAGATGGAGCTGACAGAGCATTTCCTTGAAGAAGTGAAGAAGATCCCCGCTGTCCGCATTGTGGGAAGACAGGGGACAGAAGGCCGGGTGGCAGTGGTCTCTCTGGACTTTGAGGGGCGGGATAATGCCCTGGCCGCCTTTGAGCTGGAACAGCAGTACGGTATTATGACGCGGGTAGGCCTTCACTGTGCGCCTATGGCCCACAGGGCTCTCGGTACATTCCCGGGGGGAACGGTCCGGTTCGCCTTCAGTGCCGCCAACACAGAAGAGGAGGTGGACCATTGTGCTGCGGCCCTGCACAGCATGCTGGACTGAGGCGTCAGCTGAAAGGCACACATATTAATAGAAAAAAACAATATTTAAAAAGGATCATTATAAAAAACAATAGCAAACCTCGCTCTTGTGATTGTCCGGAAATTGTAAACGTGTTACGGTTATAAAAGGACAATTCTGAAAATATCAGATACACAAGAGGAGGTTTTTTTATTATGGCTGATTACAGAAAAATGTGGGAAGATCTTGGCATGGATGTTGATACACACGACCAGCTCTGCGAAGTGCTGCCCCAGGCCTTCGGCGATGTATATCTCTCCCAGGAGAACAGGCCCGAGTCCATGGATTACTACAATTTTGTAGTGGCGGAGATCCACGGTGTGCGGCCGGCAGAGCTCATCGAGCACCAGAAAAAAGGCGGAAAAGTGTTCGGAACTTTCTGCGTGTATGTGCCGGATGAGATCGTGTTTGCGGCAGATGCCATTGCCACAGGTTTATGCGGCGGTTCCCAGTTCTGGGTGCCGGGAGGAGAGAAGGTTCTCCCCACAAATACATGCCCTCTCATCAAGGCTTCCGTAGGCGCAAGGCTTGACCGGACCTGTCCCTTCTTCCGGATTGCGGATATGTATGTAGGAGAGACGACCTGTGACGGCAAGAAGAAAGCCTGGGAGATCCTGGCTGAGGACGTGCCGGTGCATGTCATGGATCTGCCCCAGATGAAGAGAGAGAAGGATGTCTGTTCCTGGGCGGATGAGATCCGTACCTTCAAAAAAGTGGTGGAGGACTTCACAGGAAATGAGATCACTGCGGAGAAACTGGCAGCCAGCATCCATATGATCAACAACAAGAGAAAGGCACTGGAGAGGCTTTACGCCTTCAGAAAGAACGACAAACTGCCCATCAGCGGAAAGGACGTGCTCCTTATCTCCCAGATTGCCTTCTATGACGATCCTACAAGATTTGCGGAGATGACAAACAAGCTCTGTGATGAGCTGGAGCAGAGAGTGGCAGACGGCATCAGTGTCTTCCAGGAGGGAACAAAGAGGATCATGCTTACCGGCACACCGCTGGCCATCCCCAACTGGAAGATCCACAACCTGGTGGAGACAAGCGGCGGCGCTGTAGTCTGTGAGGAGATGTGTACGGGAACACGGTACTTTGAGCGTCTGGTGGATGAGACAAAGACGACCGCGGACGAGCAGATCGACGCCCTGGCGGAGAGATATATGGGCATCAACTGCGCATGCTTCACACCGAACCACGGCAGGATCGACGATATCATCCGCCTGGCTAAAGAGTACAAGGTGGACGGCGTCATTGATGTGAATCTGAAATTCTGCAGCCTCTACGATGTGGAAGGCTACACAGTGGAGAGAGAACTTCAGAAAGCAGGCATCCCGGTTCTCGGCATTGAGACAGACTATGTGGACAGTGATGCGCAGCAGCTCCGCACAAGGATCAGCGCTTTCATAGAGATGCTGGGGGCATAAAATGAAAGAGATACAGCATTATGTGCTTTTCCCGAACCATGACAATGGAATGCGGCTGTATAAAAAACTGAAAGAGCAGGGGGTGAAGGCCGTCATTGCGCCTACACCTCGGAGCGCCAGCAAATGCTGCGGGATCTCCCTTCTTGTCAGGGAGGAGGATATAGAAAAGATCCGCTGCTGCGTGCAGGAGAACAGCATAGAGATCCTGGATATCGTGACAGTGGAAAAAGATGTAAATCCGGGGCGGGACCGGTACTGCTGACAAGAGAAACAGGC
The DNA here is from genome assembly GCF_959599685.1 of Lachnoclostridium phocaeense. Classification (NCBI taxonomy): domain Bacteria; kingdom Bacillati; phylum Bacillota; class Clostridia; order Lachnospirales; family Lachnospiraceae; genus Lachnoclostridium; species Lachnoclostridium phocaeense. The sequence goes on along the minus strand of NZ_CAUGIN010000001.1, from coordinate 44,380 downwards.
CTTTGACAGAGGTGGAAAGGATAACAGGTAAAATGGATTACATAGGCATTGACATAGGCTCCACGGCAGCCAAGGTAGTGGTCAGAGGAGACCATGAGATGGAGTTTGCGCTCCCCACAGGCTGGAGCAGCAAGGAGACGGCGAACATCATAAAGGAGAGACTGGCAGGAGATGGCATTGATGTGACCGGTGATGGGGCAAAAGTAGTGGCCACAGGCTATGGAAGGATCGCCGTGGAATACGCGGACTACGTCATCACGGAGATCACCTGCCACGCCAGGGGCGGACGGGAGATGGGAAACGATGACTGCGCCGTTATCGATGTGGGAGGACAGGACACGAAGGTGATCCTCATCAGCCACGGCGTTGTGCAGGACTTCCTCATGAATGACAAATGCTCCGCGGGTACAGGGAAATTCCTGGAGATCATGGCAAACCGTCTGGGCGTGAATCTCCATGAGCTGTTTGACATGGCGGAGGGAGGAGAGACGCTCTCCATCAGTTCCCTGTGTACCGTGTTTGCCGAGTCAGAGGTGATCAACTATATCGGCGAGGGCCGCAGAAGAGAGGACATCGCCGCAGGAGTGGTGGACTCTGTGGCTGCCAAGGTGGCTCAGCTTGCCATGAGGAAAAATCTGCCGGATCAGATCATTCTGACAGGAGGTCTCTCTGACAGCAGATATTTTGCAAAGATCCTGTCAGAGAAGATCGGAAAAACAATATCCCCCACAGACAGGGGAAGATATGCAGGAGCCCTGGGGGCATCGCTGCTGGCTGAGGAGAAGACAAAGCGGGCGGCCGCAAAACTGTAGACAAAGCGAGAAGAGGAGAAAAAAGACATGGAATTAGTGAAAGATCTGCCAGAAGTGTTTGAGGAATTTGCAGAGCAGAGGAAAAATTCTTTCCTCGGCATGAAGAAACTGAAAGAGCAGGGCATACCGGTGGTGGGCGCTTACTGCACATACTTCCCACAGGAAATCGCTATGGCCATGGGAGCGGCCACAGTGGGACTTTGCTCCACATCTGATGAGACCATCCCGGATGCAGAGAGGGATCTGCCGAAGAACTTATGTCCCCTTATCAAGTCCAGCTACGGATTTGCAAAGACAGAGAAATGTCCCTTCTTCTATTTCTCCGACGTGGTAGTGGGAGAGACCACCTGCGATGGAAAAAAGAAGATGTACGAGTACATGTCAGAGTTTAAAGATGTATTTGTCATGGATCTTCCCAACACCCAGAGCCCGGCGGCCCTGGAACTATGGAAAGGCGAGATCATCCGCTTTAAGGAATATCTGGAGAAGAAGTTTGACGTGACCATCACGGAGGATGATATCCGGGAAGCCATCCACACCAACAATGAAGTCAAGTTATCCCTGAAGGGACTCTACGAGCTGATGCGCAATGACCCGGCGCCCATCACAGGACATGACCTTTTCAAGGTTCTGTATGGAAGTACTTTCAAGTTTGACAGAAAGGCCATCCCGGCCGAGGTGGACGCCCTTGTGGAGAAGATCAAAAAGGAGTATGCGGAAGGGAAAATGCTGGAGAAAAAGCCCCGCATCCTCATTACAGGATGTCCGGTAGGCGGAGCCACAGAGAAGATCATTGACGCTGTGGAGAGCAACGGAGGCGTGGTTGTCACATTTGAAAACTGTAATGGAGCCAAATCCATCGACAAGCTGGTGGACGAGGAGGAGCCGGATGTATACGAGGCACTGGCAAGAAGATATCTGAACATCGGATGCTCTGTCATGACACCCAACCCCAACAGGCTGGAGCTTCTTGGCAGACTCATCGACGAGTACAAGGTGGACGGTGTTGTGGAGATGACGCTGCAGGCTTGCCACACATACAATGTGGAGGCGTTTGGCATCCGGAAATTTGTGAATGAGGAGAAAGGTCTTCCCTACATCAATGTGGAGACCGACTACTCCCAGGCAGATATCGGCCAGCTCAACACAAGGATCGCTGCATTTTTAGAGATGCTGTAAGGCTATAGACAAAATCAATAAATAGGCTTATATATCCGTCTAATCTATTGGACGGGGCCGGGGTGAATGTATATAATAGGTAAGGATATAAAAAGGTAAGGTATTGCCAGTTTATAAGGAGGTTTACAGTACTATGAAAAAGAGAGTGTTAGCAGCACTTCTTTGTGTGACCATGACAGCGGCTATGCTGGCAGGATGCGGCTCGGGATCTTCCTCTGAGGAGGAGACAACACAGGAGTCCACAGAGGAAACCACGGAAGAGAGCACAGAAGACGTGGAAGTGGAGCCGGTGGAGACAAGAACCGTGTATGTGACACCCCAGTGGGTAAACAGTGCGCTGAACGGAGAGCAGGAGGGATATGAGGATATCCTGATCGCAGAGGTAGGCTACGGTGATGTGGCTGACTGTGTATCCTACAACGAGGGACATGTTCCGGGCGCTATCTATGTGGATAACTGCGAAGTGGAAGACGCCACAGGAAGCGAGGAAGGTGCATACAACCTTCTGGCAGCAGACGAAGTAGTTTCAAATATGCTGAACCACGGTATCACAAAGGATACAAAGGTGGTTCTCTACGGAGCTGACGTCAGCGGTACGGCCAGACAGGCATTTGCCTATCTGTGGGCAGGCGTTGAGGATGTAAAGATCATCAACGGCGGCATTGACGCATGGACAGAGGCAGGATACGATACAGAGACAGACGTAAACGAAGGCGAGGCGGCAGATGACTTCGGCGTAGAGGCTCCCGCACATCCGGAGTACCGTCTGGACATCCAGGATGCAAAAGAGAAGCTGGAGAGCGATGACAACTTCAGGCTTGTCAGCATCCGCAGCGAGGAAGAGTGGCTTGGCGAGTCCAGCGGATACAACTACATGGACAAGGCAGGCGAGCCGGAAGGCGCTGTATGGGGCAAGGGCTCCGAGACATCTTCTGATGTAAACGGATTCCTCAATGACGATGGGACAGTGAAGGATCTGGCAGGATTCGAAGAGGTGTGGGCTGACTGTGACTTCACATTGGACAATGAGCTTTCCTTCTACTGCGGTACAGGCTGGAGAGCATGTGTTCCTTTCCTTGTTCTTTACGAGAACGGCTACGACAACATTTCTGTATATGACGGTGGATGGTATGAGTGGCTGATGCATGATGATTATCCGGTACAGGTAGGCGATCCTGCAAGTGAGGACTGCGTACACACAACAGTGGGAGAACTTCCAACCGGTAAGGCTGCTGAATAAGCACAAGCGAATCAATAAGGCGTTGCCGTTTTACCGCGGCAGCGCTTTTTATAACATGGGGTGGATTGCAGAGCAGCCCTGTACAAAGACTGCACGGAGGAAATCATGAAAAAAATCGGATATATTCTGGCGCTTGTTCTGGAAATCGCAGCTCTTGCCGGCGCCTATATCATACATTATTTTACAAGACGCAAGCTTGGAATGGTCAGATATCTGAATTTCAAGAACATGACATGGGAGAGGGACTATCCCATGGGCGCACTGAAGACAGGATGCGTGGCAGTGGTGGCAGTGCTGACTGTTCTGGTGCTTCTGTTTTTTCTGAAAAAGAGAAAGGAGACATCCCGCCTTGTATACGCCATGAACATCTGTATGATCGCTCTGACAGCGCTGTACGCCGGATACACCCTTGGAAGCTCCACGGAGACAATGACGGACTATTATTTTATCAGCATCCTGTTCCTGCTGGCGGCAGCGGTGCAGGTCATCAAGACAGCCATTGCCGTTCTGACGGCAAAAGGACAGACAGAGGGAGCAAAGGGTGAAAAATAAAAAACTTTGGATCTTTATCGGTCTGGTTGCAGTGATCCTTGTTCTGAACCATATATTCGGATGGTCTTCCTACCTGGGAGATACGGACAACCTGGCCTTTCTTAAAAATATGATACAGGATAACCTGCCCGGAGCCATTGCCATCTACATGGCGGTAACCATCATAGGGAGCGTTGTCCTGGCGCTGCCGGGCGTCACCTTTGCCATACTGGCAGGGCTGATCTTCGGCCCGGTCCTTGGGACGGTGCTGTGTACAGTTTCCGCCACGGCAGGAGCGGTGCTGGCATTCCTGGCGGGAAGATTCTTCCTCAGGGACAGCATAAGGCCGGCGGCCATGAAGAATAAATATCTGAAAAAGTGGCTGTTTGATGAGTCAGGGAAAAATCAGCTTTTCGTGCTGATGATCACCAGGCTTGTCCCTCTCTTTCCCTACAATCTGCAGAATTTTGCCTATGGGGTGACGGACATCAGCTTTGTCACCTACACGGTGGGCTCCTTTGTGTTCATGATCCCCGGGACGGCCATGTATACCATCGGCACGGCGGGACTTGCGGATGCAGAAAACAGGATGCTGTACATAGGGGTTGCCCTGGCCATAGCGGTGGTGGTTGTTTTTGCCGGGATCATTTTAAAGAAAAAGTATATACAGGAGGAGCCGGATGAATCAGAATAAGAAGACAGCGGATCCATCTGCCTGCGTGCACTGCCATCTGTGTCAGAAGAACTGCGCATTTCTGGGTAAATACGGTATAGATATCGGGGATGTCTGTAAGTTAGAACCGTTAGCCTACCATTGCTTTCTGTGCGGAACGTGCTCGCAGGTATGCCCAAAAGGGATAGATGGCAGAGAGATCATATTAAATATCAGGCGCAGGCAGGTCAGAGAAAATAAGGGAAGAGTAAAAGAAAAAGGATATTCCATGCTGATTAAAGAGAAAAAAGAGTATCTTTTTCAGAATTATCGGAATGGAAGATATAGGAGCGTCCTTTTTCCAGGATGCAATTTTCCTTCCTTCTATCCCGAGACGACAAGAATGCTCGCAGACCTTTTGTGGAAAAAAGATGAGGTCGGGATAATTTTTGATTGCTGTGGCAAACCGGTGGCAGAGCTGGGAATGGAGGAAGACGCGCAGAAGATTGCGGAGAGGATCGATCATAAACTGCAGAGCATGCAGGTGGAAGAGCTTATTATGGTCTGTCCCAACTGTTACGCATATCTGAAGGACAGGCTGAGCGTAAAAGTGGTCATGATTTATGATAAGCTCAGGGAACTTGGGATTGGAAAAGAGATAGAAGAGAAGCTGCGGATCTTTCCGCCCTGTCCGGACCGCGGCACAATGGAAATTCTGGACACGATCCGTCCGTTTTTAAAAGAAGAGCCGGAAACGATCACGGAAAGCCAGTGCTGTGGACTGGGGGGCTGTGCCGGTCAGAAGGAATCGGATCTGGCTGTGGAAATGGTCAAAACGGCAGCTGCGGGAGGCAGTGTGTGTACATATTGCGCATCCTGCTCAGGGAGTTTTGCGAGAAAAGGCTTTGATCAGGCAGATCATATTCTTTTGAAAATTCTAGGAAGTACTGAGAAGCCAGACACGGGTAAATCAATGATCAATCGAATGAAGACAAAGTACTGGCAGGGAGGAATTTATGGAAAAGAAGAAAAATAACTGGATAAAAAAAGTAATCTTGCTGTTATGTGTTGCCGTTGCCGTTGCATGCTATTATCTGATCCCGGCAGTTAATGAAAGTATGAATAAAGTGTTCAAAATGTTTGCAAGCGGTGATTTTGCGGTTGTGAAAGACTTTGTGGCATCCTATGGGGCGTATGCTGCACTTATTTCCTTCTTCCTGATGATATTCCAGTCTGTTGCAGCGCCGCTTCCGGCCTTTCTGCTGACCTTTGCCAATGCAAATTTGTTTGGATGGTGGCAGGGAGCTATCTTATCCTGGACCAGTGCTATGGCAGGAGCAGCAGTATGCTTTTATATTGCAAAGATACTTGGGAGAGACGTAGTGGAACGGCTGACAAGCAAAGCCGGATTGAAGCAAATAGATGAGTTTTTCGAAAAATATGGGAAAAATACAGTCCTTGTATGCCGCCTGCTTCCGTTTGTGTCGTTTGATATCGTGAGTTATGCGGCAGGACTTACATCCATGTCTTTCGGATCATTTTTCATTGCGACAGGCATTGGACAGCTGCCTGCAACGATTGTTTATTCCTATGTGGGAGGAATGTTGACGGGCGGTGCACAGATGTTTGTGACAGCTTTAATGATATTGTTTGCTCTATCAGCTTTGATCGTTATGATCAGAAAAATATATACGGATAGACAAAAGAAAAAAGGAGGAAATGAGTAATGGAAACCTATTATAACCCGGAGGATCTTGCAAAATTTGGCACTATTGGCGAGGAGGCCCCGCAGCTGGCGGAGAAATTCTTTGACTACTACGGTGCTGTGTTTGCGGAGGGCGCCCTGACGGCCAGGGAGAAATCTCTTATCGCTCTGGCGGTGGCCCATGCGGTGCAGTGTCCCTACTGCATCGACTCGTACACCAACGATTGCCTGAATAAGGGAGTCAGCGAGGAGCAGATGACAGAGGCTGTCCATGTGGCGGCGGCGATCCGAGGCGGAGCCACGCTTGTACACGGCGTGCAGATGAAAAATATCGTGAAGAAACTGGAGTTATAAGAGTATGAGTCAGGCGTTGGAAGATTTAAGAGAACTGAAGGGTATCCCGAATTTTGAGGACAGAGTTGCCAGGGAGGGGTATAAGTATACGACAGATAGGTTGGAGGTTGTGCAGATCAATGTGGGGAGGGTGTGCAACCTTGCCTGCAAGCACTGCCATGTGGAGGCGGGCCCTGCAAGGACAGAGGTTATGGACCGGAAGGTGATGGAGGCCTGCCTTGCGGTGTGCAGGGAGCAGAAGGTGGCGACCATCGATATCACCGGGGGAGCGCCGGAGATGAACCCGGATTTCGAGTGGCTTGTGGAGGAGGCCTGCAAAATATGCGGGCACGTCATCGTCCGCACCAACCTGGTTATCTTAAAAGAAGAAAAATACAGACATCTGCCGGGATTTTATGCTGACCACAAGGTGGAAGTAGTCTGCTCCCTTCCCTACTACAGGGCTAAGGAGATGAACAGGGTCAGAGGAGACGGAACATTTGAGACAGCTATTGAGGTGATCCGGGAACTTAACGAGCTGGGTTACGGAAAAGAAGAGGACCTGGTGCTGAATATGGTGTATAACCCTGCAGGAGCTTTTTTCCCGCCGGTGCAGGATGCCATGGAAAAAGAGTATAAGACGAAACTGTGGGAGGACTACGGCATTGTGTTCAATAGCCTTTTTACTATCACTAACAATCCCATGGGGCGTTTTGAGGCCTTTCTGAAAAGAAGCGGCAATCTGGAGAGTTATATGAAAAAACTTTCGGATGCATTTAATACAGCTACTCTTCCGGGACTCATGTGCCGGTTTCAGATTTCAGTGGGATATGACGGGAAAGTGTACGATTGTGATTTTAACCAGGCCGCAGATCTGCCTGTCCTGACCGGCGAGACAATTTTTAACATGGTAGGTAAACCTTATAAAAAGCGAAAAATTTGTTTTGCAGACCATTGCTATGGATGTACTGCAGGACAGGGATCCAGCTGTGGAGGAGCGACAGAATAAGGGAGGAAACAATGAAAAAAGAGGAAATCAGGGAGTTATTCGTAAAGGGGATAGACTGTTCACAGGTGGTTGCTGGGACGTTTGCAGAAGAGATGGGAATGACAGAAGAAGATGCAAGAAAAGTATCTGCGTGTTTTGGAGGCGGTATGATGTGTGGGGAAACCTGCGGTGCGGTTACAGGAGCTCTGATGGTGCTTGGGATGAAATATGGGCACTGTAGAGAAGAGGACATGGATCAGAAGAACATCATGATGCAAAAAACAGCAGAATTTAAGAAAAATTTTCAGCAGAAATATCCCTCCTGCATGTGCAGGGAGCTTTTGGGGCATGACCTGGGGAAACCGGGTGAACTTGAGAAGGTGATGGAGGAGGGGCTCCTGCTTGACTTCTGCCCGGGAGTTGTAGAAGCTGCCATAGAGTCACTGGAGAAGGTCCTGTAAATGGATAGAGCAGTTATTGTTTTTACCCGCGTCCCTCTGCCGGGAAAAACCAAGACACGCATGATGCCAGTGCTGTCCGGAAAAGAGTGCGCCAGGCTGCACACCTGCTTCCTGCAGGATATATGTGAGGCATGTCGGATCTGCAGAGCGGATGTGTATGTGAATTATACACCAGAAGATAGACAGAAGACAGGGATACTGCGGGGAATTTTCGGCAGAGACGCAGCATATTTCCCACAGCGGGGAGATACATTGGGACAGAGAATGTATCATGCTATAGAAAAAGTGCTTGAAAAGGGCTACAAAAGCTGTATTTTGATCGGAACGGATGTTCCGGAGCTCAGAGCTGAGCACATGATCCGGGCGTTTGATGTGCTTGCAGAACATGATATTGTATTCGGCAAAACAAAAGATGGAGGCTACTATCTGATCGGTATGAAAAAGCCGTGGAAAGAAGCTTTTGGACTGGAGCAGTATGGTGTCAGTACAGTATTTGAGGAAACACTCCGCCGGCTTCAGAGGCAGGGGATCTCCATAGGTTATACGGCTGAACTTCAGGATATGGACACACCGGCTGATCTTCAGGATTACAGGGTGCGTATGCGTTCCGATGTTTTCCTGAAAGAGTCCAGGACAGGAAAATATCTTGCGTCTAACAGCAGCATTTCCATCATCGTGCCCGTGTATAATGAAGAGAAGACGATAGAGCACCTGCAGGATCAGCTCCGGGAGCTGAAAGACAGATGTGAGATCATTTTTGTGGATGGGGGAAGCACAGATCATACACTGGACAGGATTTCGGAAGAGTTTACCCTGCTGCATGACAGAAAAAGCCGGGCGGCTCAAATGAATGCCGGTGCGAAAGCAAGTCACGGGGATATTCTTTTTTTCCTTCACTGTGACAGCGAACTCCCGGCCCATCCCCTGGCTCAGATACGAGAGGTCATGAGGGATTATCAGGCAGGATGCTTTGGTATTGCTTTCCATTCCCGGAATTTTTTCATGTTTACATGCAGGGTCATATCCAATCACCGGGTAAAAGACAGAAAAGTCATGTTCGGGGATCAGGGCATATTTATTGACAGAAAACTGTTTTTTGATGTTGGCATGTTTCCTGAAATACCGATCATGGAGGACTATCAGTTCTCTCTGACGCTGAAAGAGAAAGGAATACGTCTTGGGATGACAAGAAAAAGGATCTACACATCTGACCGGAGATTTCCAAAGGGAACTATTCCGAAACTGAAATTGATGTGGAAAATGAACCGGATGCGAAAAATGTATCGTGACAAGATAGCTATACAGACAATTGCAAAAATGTACAAGGATATCAGATAAGCGACCTGCAGAAAGAGGAATATGCTATGAGTGAAATGGAACAATTAAGAACTTATGTCGGGCTTCCTGCTTACAGACAGGCGCTGTGCCTGCCGGCAGATATAACAGAGGAATACGTCATGCTGGCGCAGGGAGAATACAATAGAAACTATTTGTTTACCCATCCGCTGTCAGGAAAGCAGCTTTTATTCCGGGTGAATTTTGGCAGCCAGATGCATTTGGATGATCAGATAGAGTACGAGTATCGCGCGCTGAAGCTGCTTGAAAGATCCGGACGTACGCCAAAGCCATTGTATGTCGATGGATCTTTAAAGCATATACCGTACGGTGTGATGGTGATGGAATATCTCCCGGGACATGCTCTGGATTACCGCACAGAAAATGTCTGCGCTGCACAGTGCCTTGCAGATATCCACAGTGTATCTGTGCCGGAAGATACGCATCTGATCGCTCCGCCGAACCAGCTTCGCGCCATACTGGAAGAGTGCGGGGAGATGTTTGCAAAATATGAGAATTCTTTACTGGCAGACCGGCAGAAAGCCGCAAAGATCCGTGAAATGCTGGACAAGGTATGGGAAAAAGCAGACAGTCTTGATAAACCGGCATACCGCTGCTGTATCAACACAGAGCTGAATTCGACAAACTTTCTTATTAACGGAGAGGGTAAGGACAACTATCTGATTGACTGGGAAAAGCCGTTATACGGTGAACCGGCCCAGGATCTGGGACATTTTCTGGCTCCCACGACCACATTCTGGAAGACGGATGTGATCCTCACCGTGCAGGAAATGAAAGACTTTATCGGTGAATATATTAAATATGCAGACGGTAGATTTGACACGGAGGGGCTGGAAGAAAGAACGATGGTATATGTGCCGGTCACATGCCTGAGAGGGATCACCTGGTGTGCCATGGCATGGATAGAATACCAGCAGCCGGATAAAGAAATCTTTAATCAGTCTACATATGAAAAACTGGAACAATATCTGAGCTGGGAGTTCCTGGACAGGATAGACAGCTTTATACGCAGTCAGGAATAGGAATATATAAAAGATTACGGAACGAGGAGAAGATTATGAAGAAGAGAGTTTTAACAGCATTTTTAGCCGCAGCTATGACATTTTCACTTGCCGCATGCGGGAGCGGAAGTGGGGACAGCAGCAGTCAGGAGCAGAATGGATCTGTAGATGACATGACTTTTGATGAGATGGTTGAGGCCGCAGAAGGAACGACAGTGACATTCTATGGCTGGGGCGGCGATGAGAAGCTGAATGACTGGCTGGACAATAAATTTGCTCCGGTAATGAAAGAAAAATATGATATTACGATGGAGCGGGTGCCCATGGATATCGATCAGGTGCTGAGCCAGCTTTCCGGAGAGATCGAGGGAGGCGAGGAGGACGGCAGCATCGACATGATCTGGATCAACGGTGAGAACTTCCAGTCCGCCAAGGAGAATAATATGCTCTACGGCCCGTTTACAGACAAACTGCCCAACTTCAACGACTATGTGGATGCCGAGTCAGAGGATGTGACACTGGATTTCGCGTATCCGGTGGAGGGATATGAGGCACCTTACGGCAAGGCGCAGGTAGTGATGATCGCAGACACGGCGGTGACTCCTGATGTGCCCAAGAGCGCAGAGGCCCTGGAGGAGTTTGTAAAGAAATATTCGGGTAAAGTGACCTACCCTGCTCTTCCGGATTTTACAGGAAGTGCTTTTGTGAGAAACATCATCTACGAGATCTGCGGTTATGAGCAGTTCCTGGATATGGAAGCGGACAAAGAGACCGTGAGAGAGGCTGTGGAGCCGGCCATGGAATACTTAAGAGGGCTGAATCCGTATCTGTGGAACGAAGGAAAGACATTCCCCGACTCCTCCACCACGCTTGACAATATGTTTGCCGACGGAGAGGTTGTGCTGAATATGACTTACGACGCCTATGCGACGGCATTGAATATTGAGAGCGGTACATACACAGACACCACAGAGACCTTCCAGTTTGACAAGGGAACAATCGGAAATACAAACTTTATGGCTGTTGCCGCAAACTCAGGGAATAAGGCGGGCGCCATGGTGGCGATCAACGAGATGCTGTCACCGGAGATCCAGGCTGACCGCTATGAGCAGCTGAGAGTCATTCCTGTACTTGACAATAGCAAGCTGTCCGAGGAGCAGAAGGCAGCGTTTGACGCAGTGGATCTGGGAGAGGGCGTGATCCCACAGGACGAGCTTCTCTCTAAGCGTCTTCCGGAGATGCCTGCAGAGCTTGTTCCGATCATAGAGGAAATCTGGACAGAAGAAGTAGTAGGCAAGTAGACATGAAAAAGAAGCTGACACCGTATTTGCTGCTGATCCCGCAGATTATCCTGACCATTCTGCTGCTGGCAGGGTTAGTGACTGGAATCACCCAGAGTCTTGGGGTGGTTCCGGCTTTTGGGTTGGAGAAACCAACTCTGGCATATTATAAGGAAATCCTTTCCAGACCGGATATCCTGGAGTCGGTCCTGTACAGCCTGAAGACAGCGCTGGTCTCAGCGCTGGTCGCAACGGCGGCAGGCTCTGTCATATGCGGCATTTTTGTAATGGCGGGCAAGACCCGGGGAGCCATGATCAGGGTCATACAGCTTCCGGTGATCGTTCCCCATGTGGTTGCAGCACTGTTTATGATCAACATTTTTTCTCAGAATGGAATCCTGGCAAGGATAGCCTGGATGCTGGGACTGATAGAGGAGCAGCAGCAGTTTCCTCTGCTGATCTATGATTCCTGGGGCATCGGCGTGATCCTGGCTTATATCTGGAAGGAGATCCCTTTTATCATCTACTTTGTGATCGCGCTTATGGCAAACATCAACGGCAGCTTGGGGGAGGCAGCAGTGAACCTGGGAGCCGGTAAGTGGAAGGCGTTCTGGAAAGTGACCCTGCCCTTATGCAAGAACACGATCTTCAGCGGTTTTCTCATCATTTTTGTGTTTGCCCTGGGGGCCTATGAGACACCGCTCCTGCTGGGAGCAACGACGCCTAAAGCCCTCCCGATCCTGGCGTACCAGCAGTATATCCATCCGGATCTGACCCATAGACCCTACGCCATGGCACTGAACGGGCTGATCATGGTCATATCCCTCATAAGTGCAGTTGCTTATTTTAAATTGATGCAGAAAAACACAAGACAAATGTCAGGCGGAGAAAAGAATGAAACGTAAAACAGGTATGGTCCATATTGTATTTATCCTCATAGCGGCAGCGATCCTGATCCCGGCGGCTATCATGGTCATATGGGTGTTTACCGAGCGGTGGGCATGGCCGGATCTGCTCCCACAGGTGTTCTCCCTGCGTTCCCTGCAGGAAGTGCTGGGCCGTAAGGAGCAGCTGACAAGGCTGTTTCTGTCCAGCATCCTGATCTCTACAGCGGTGGCGGTACTGTCCGCAGTGATTGGGATCATGACGTCCAAGGCGCTTGTCTTTTATGAGTTTCCTGGGAAAAAGCTAATGTCCTTTTTTACTATTCTTCCTTTTATGATACCGGCTACTGTATTTGCCATGGGCATACAGATCATCTTTATCAGGCTTGGACTGAACAACACCGTAACGGGTGTGATCATTGCTCATCTGATCTGTTCCCTCCCCTATGCAGTGCGCCTGATCCAGGATGGCATGGAGGCGTCCGGGAAAAAGCTGGAAGAGCAGGCCCGCGTGCTGGGAGCTTCGCCTGTGAAGGCATTTGTGAAAGTATCGCTCCCGATTCTGGCGCCAGTGATAGTTTCGGCAGTCAGCATGTCCTATATTGTCTCTTTCAGCCAGTATTTTTTGACTCTTCTTATCGGAGGCGGCAATGTGCAGACCTTCACCATTGTCATGGTGCCCTATCTGCAGGGTGGGGACAGGAATATAGCCTGTGTGTACAGCACGATTTTTCTGGCTGTGACACTGCTGGTTTTCACGGTTTTCGAGGCACTGGCAAAAAGGTGGACAAAAGACGGCACAGGAGATTTTTACGCATAAAGAGGAATAGAATATGAGTCTTACAATTGAACATTTAAAAGTAGCGCTGCAGGGGAAAGAGATACTGCACGATATAGATTTTCACATGGAAGACGGGGAATTTGTCTCTCTTCTTGGAGCATCCGGATGTGGAAAGACAACCCTTCTTAAGAGTATTGCGGGGCTTCTGGACACCCGGGAGGGTGATATCCTGATAGACGGACAGTCCATCCTAAGAGAACCGCCCGAGAAGAGGGGAACGGTCATCGTATTTCAGGATCTGCGGCTTTTCCCTCATATGACTGTGGAAAAGAATATTGCTTTTCCCATGGAACTGCAGAAAATTCCCAAAAAGGAACAGCAGGAGACGATACAGCGGCTTCTTGCGGAGGTGCAGCTTGCAGGATACGGAAAGCGCAAGATCAAAGAGCTGTCCGGAGGGCAGATGCAGAGAGTGGCGCTGGCCCGGGCGCTGGCGGCAGACCCGAGGATACTCCTGCTGGACGAGCCTTTTTCAGGACTGGACGAAAAGCTTCGGCTGGAGATGGGCAGCCTTGTCAAAAAGCTCCACAGGGAGAGGCATATTACTACCATCCTTGTGACCCACGATAAGAGGGAGGCTCTTCAGATGTCTGACAGGATCGCGTTGATGCGAGAGGGGGATATCCTGCAGTACGCAGAGCCAAGAGAGATATTTTACAGGCCGGTTTCCAGGAGCGTTGCCGAGTATTTCGGCAAAACCAATTACATACGGGGCACGATCAAAAACGGCCGTTTTGTCAGCCCTCTCCTGGAAATGGATGCGCCGGATCCGGACGGAAATTACGATGCCCTGGTGCGTCCGTTCCAGATCCGCCTCAAGAAAGAGGGCGCACTTGAGGTGACGGATATTGTGTTCATGGGAGAGATGGCAGAAGTCATGCTGGAGACTTTACAGGGGCCGCTGATCTGCCAGTGCATGAGCACGGAGCTGGCAGATATGGGAATTAAGAAGGGAATGAAGGTGGGCATACAGATCAAGGAAGGGCCGTTTTCCTGTTTTGCATGTTAGGAGGAGACAGATGAAAAAGATCATATTTGACTGTGACAATACATTTGGAGTGAGAAACTGCGACGTGGATGACGGCCTGGCACTTCTCTATCTGCTGGGGGACCCGGACGCGCAGCTCTGCGGGATCACCACCACATACGGCAACAGCAGGCTGGATGTGGTGTATGAGACGACCCGGGAAATGATAAAAGACCTGGGACGGGCAGATATCCCTGTGAAAAGGGGAGCCGCATCCAAAAGTGAACGGGCCAGCGAGGCAGCTGTATATCTGGCGGAAATGGCGGCAAAGTATCCGGGAGAGATATCTGTACTTGCCACTGGTTCTCTGACAAATATGGAGGGGGCGTATGAGACTGACAGCCGGTTTTTTGCAAATATAAAGGAGATCGTCCTGATGGGAGGGATCACAAAGCCCCTCATATTTGAAAAGAAACAGATGGATGAGCTGAATTTCTCCTGCGATCCAGAGGCGTCCTGCAGAGTGCTGACAGAGGGAAGAAATGTATCCGTTATTACAGGGAATAACTGCCTGAAAGTGCTGTTCACAAAAGAAGAGTACAGGAGACGTCTGTTTGCTGGCAGCAGTCCTACAGGGGCCTATATCCGGGAAAAGACAGATGACTGGTTCCACTATAATGAGGAGGATTACGGGATAAAAGGATTTTACAACTGGGATGTGACTGCTGCGGTCTATCTCATGCATCCGGAACTGTTTCACGACTGCTGGAGAAATTTTACTGTCCGCGCGGCGGACCTGCAGACGGGTTTGCTGAGGGAGGACCGACAAGGAAGAAGCAGTCTGAACCTGCCGGAGATAATGGAGGAGGAAACATTTAAGGAGAATATTTACAGTACATGGATGAGAGTGCCAATGGAGAGGAGGAATAAGAGTGAGATTTAGAAAAAAAGTCCTGGTGCTGTGCCTGATAATGGTTCTGTCTGTGGCAGCAGGATGTGGTAAACAGGACACAGATAATACGGTTGACGCAGCTGAAAAGATAGAGGGAGATGCACAGGAGCAACAGGAAGAGTCTGAGGCAGAGAAAGACGCGGAAGAGATACCTGACGACGGACATTTTCATGGAGAATATATAATTACCGGGGAGTATGCAAAAGACCGCATAGGTGCTGAGAATGTTCTATTTATTGATGCGAGAGGTTGGCAGAAGGCAGTCCTTGGCACACTGAAAGGCGCCATTGCTACGACCTGGCAGGATCTCTGCACATGTCAGGAGGGCCAGGCCGGAGATGCAGACTGGGGAAAGATTCCTGCGCCGGACGATCTGGAGGGAAGACTTGGAGAACTGGGAATCACAAAAGATAAAGAAATCATCGTATTTGCCGATACTCTGGACGGCTGGGGAGACGACGCCCGGCTTGTGTGGGAATTTCTGGCAGCGGGGTTTGAGGATGTCAAAATGATTGACGGCGGCTATGCAGCTGCGAAAGCGGCAGGAGCTGAGACCCAGCTGTTTGCCTCTGGATTCGAGCCCGGGGAGGTCACTGTGGACAGCATTGACAACACACATGTGATGACGACGGAGGAACTGCAGGCAAACTATGATGAGTATACCATCGTGGACGTGCGGACAGATGAAGAATATAACGGAGCGATCCTTTACAATGAGGCACAGGGAGGCCATCTCCCCGGAGCTATACATGTGCGGTATACAGATCTTTTCCAGGAAGACGGCACGCTGAAGCCGAACAGTGAACTGGCGGAAATGTTTGAAAGTGCCGGTGTAGATAAAGAAGACAAGGTTGTTACATACTGCACAGGAGGAATACGTTCGGCTTATACACAGCTGGTCCTGGAAATGTGCGGATATGAGAATACATGGAATTATGACCAGTCCTTCTGGCGCTGGGCAGTAGTGGGAGAAGTGGAGTAAGCAAATGGTCAGCATATTAATGTGTACATATAACAGAGAACAATATCTGAAGCGTGCGATCGACAGTGTGATAGCGCAGACATATACAGACTGGGAACTGATCATTGTGGATGACGGTTCTACAGACAACACGGAGCAGTTAGTGTCTTACTATGCTGATCCGAGGATACAGTATATAAAGATGGATAAAAATCGTTTTTACTGTTATGCTGCTAATCATGGACTTGAGCAGTGTAGAGGAGATTATGTGGCGTTTCAGAACAGTGATGACGAGTGGCTTCCGGATAAATTGGAAAAGCAGATGAGATTTATGGAGGAGCATCCGGAGGCTGGCGCCTGTTTTACGGAAGTCACTCTGATCGACAATGATGGAAATGATCTTTCTGATCAATGTCTGCCTATGGAAAAACTGTTTGAAAACCACTATGAAGAGCAGAAAGACTGGATGCATTTTTTCCTGCACAAAGGGAACTGTGTATGTCATCCGTCCGCACTTGTTCGGAAAAGTGTCATGGATGAGGCTGGCGGCTTTAACCTGATGTACTGCCAGCTTGCTGATTTTGACCTGTGGGTACGTATTGTCACGGAGTATCCCATCTATGTGATTCCGGAAAAACTGATACGATTCAGGTGGGATGTCAATAAGCAGGAGCAGATCAGCAGCGCCACAGAAAAGCACCTGATCCGCTCTTTTAATGAACAGATGCTGATCCGGAAACAGATGATAGACCGATTAAGTGACGAACAGATGCTACTGTTCTTTAAATCAGAATTTCAGAAGAAAACTTCTTCATCACATCTGGAACTGGAATTTGAAAAAGCATTTCTTTTAATGCACTGCGTAGATGACTCACCTGAAATGAGGCTTCCGGGCATAAATAAGTTGGAGGAAGTTTTGAGGATGGAAGGAGCAGTTGAAGTCCTGGAGAGGCATTTTGATCTTACGCTGCAGGAAATTTATTCCTGGAATCAAGGCCATTGGTATACGGATTTTATATTGACGCAGAAGATGTACGAGACAAAAGAGAAGCTGAAATATTATAAAAGGGAAAATGAAAGGCAAAGACATCTGATCAACCAGTTCCGGAATTCCAGCAGCTGGAGATATACAGAACCACTCCGGCGTGTGGGAAGAATGGTTCGGCGTATGGTCGGGAAAACAAAATAATGTAAATTGCGGTCTTCGTTGATTTCCGTTTTGTGGCGTTCAGCCATCGAAGGGAGTTGACGGAGATTTTTTATAATTGACATATGACTGAAAGGGGAGCAATAAACACCTGGTTTTTACGGTATACATAATGTGCATAGAAAAAGATAATAAATAGGAAAAACATATAGAAATAAACGATTTCAAAGTCATCTAAATATCTGATATTCTCAAAATAAGAAATTCTGAAAATGAAGCGTAATTTTTTCGTTGGAGAGGGGGAAGAAACAAAATTCAGAATTTTTGTTGATGAGTCATTAGGAGGAAATTAAATGAAAAGAAATAGCTTGTGGAAAAAGTATCTGCTTTTGATGATCGGGCTGGCGGCCGTGATGCATCCATCAATGGCAGAAGCAGGTGATGGAGAACAAGTGAACGAAAGAGAGATAAAGGTGGATGACCAGCATTTTCCAGACAATGTCTTCAGGGCATATATATCTGAGAATTTTGATCTGGATAAAAATGCGGTTCTATCTTCTGATGAAATTGAACAGGCAAAAATAGTTGATTTTATGTGGGGAGAATATTGGGTGACAGATTTGACAGGAATTGAGTATCTGTCATCTCTGGAAGAACTCAGGTGCTCATCTATAGGAATAAAGAGCCTTGATATCAGTCATAATACTGAACTGAGGTATCTTGAATGTACATATAATCCAGAACTCACAGAATTAGATGTTAGCCAGAACATGAAACTGGAGGAAATCCACTGCTATGAGACAGGGGTGTCGAGCCTGGATGTTTCTTCTAATCCGCTTCTAAGACGTTTAGATTGTAATCATACAGATATAAGTACTCTTGATGTTACACAAAACAGCAGGTTATTTGCATTAAATTGTGAGGATACAAAGGTAAATAGTCTGGATGTGAGTAATAACCCGGAATTATATGAGGTTTATGTTACGAATACACCTATAACATCACTTGATGTCACTCATAATCCTGAATTGGTGCATATCCGAGTATCAGGAACGGGCATTACAAATCTGGATCTTCACAATAATCCTAAATTAGCTGCGTTATATTGCTACGATACGGAAATGCGTGAATTGGATTTAAGCAATAACCATCAGATGTATGAGATTTTCTGTTATGATTCTCAGATTGAAAATCTAGATCTTACAGGTTTTAGAGGATTGCATACTCTGGAGTGTTATAACACAAATATAAAAACACTTGATATTTCAGGAAATCCGGAACTGGTAGGGTTGAATTGTTCGAATACCAATATTTCGTCATTGGATCTTAGTAAGAACACTAAATTACAACGTTTGGAATGTGCTGATACACCGATTACTTACTTGGATATTTCTAACAACAGTCAGCTGAGGATTTTAAATATAACACAGACCAATATTACAAATCTCAGAAATCTTGATATGAGCAGTTATCCTAATCTGGAAGAATTATACTGTGCGAACGCTGGACTAGAATCATTAAATGTAGGTAACAATCCCAATCTATATAGCCTGACTTGTGAGGGCAATAGTTTGACTTCACTGGATCTCTCGAAGACAGGGGAGTTATGGTATGAGAAAAAAGTGTCTCCGCAGGCAAGAATAGTATTTGCCAATGTGCAAGAGGAATGTATGGTATTTGATATGAAGACTATCGTACCAGAACTGGGAAAAGTTAGTTTGCCAGCAGGAGAAGGATATATCTATGACAATAGTTCAGGACTTTTGACGGTTAATGGACTTGAAGAGAAAAATATTACATTTTTATATGACCATGGGTATACGTATGAAGGTCTGGAACCCATGGAGGTAACTCTTTTAATAAGGGAAAAGGCTGATATTTCCGATGAAGGGAATGATCAGAAAGAGCCCCTAAATCCTGTCAGAACAGATACTGATAACCGTAATCCAGACGCACCAGATAAAATAAAGGCCGCAAAAACAGGAGATGGAGTTGCATGTTTTACATGGTTGTCAACAGGTGTTCTGTCATTTGTAGCAGGTGCATGGGTTTTTCATAAGAAGATAAGGGGGATATAAAGCTATCTATACTATTAAGAGGAGGGCAAAATGAGAAAGAAAAAAATAGCAGGTGGGATTTTAGCTGTAATCTTGTCAATATCTATGGCGATGCCAACATTTGCGGCTGATATTCCAAAGGAAGAAACGACATCTTCCGATACTATGTCAGATACAATGGATGTGGAAGACACTACATTGGGAGATGAAATATCTGTAGAGGAAACGGACCAGGTAGAAGAGGAGTCCGAAGTTGTGGAATCGGCTGATGATAACGCAGAACGATCACAAATGTTCATAGAAAATGAGTCGGTGGCAACTAAAGAGGAAACTAAAGAAGAAACACCTCTGATAGATGGAGGTACAGTGTCGGATGATTCTGTGGATGACAGTATCTGGACAACGGAGGACTTCACGTATACGACTATGGAACAGACATTAAATGGCTGCGACTATACACGTGAATTTACGATTAAAGGCCGAGCTATCGCCGGGTTCTCCGAATATGGTGCGGAAAAAGTAAAGGCAAACAAAAATCTTGTGCTTCCGTCTACGGATGATAATGGGGAGACATTAGTAGGAGTGGCGGACGGTGCCTTTAAAAATATGGGGCTTACGTCCGTGGAATTTCCATCAGGCATGATGGTGGACTATGATGATACAGTGACTAATGTAGTGACGCGGCGGGGGAATTTTATCATCGGACCCTCCGCGTTTTATGGAAATGATCTCACCTCTGTGTATCTTCCTGAAGGTGTGATCGCAGTTATGCCCATGGCATTTTCTAGTAATCAGCTGGCGAGCGTGACACTGCCTCATACGATCTGGTGGATCGAGAATCAGTCATTTGCCAAGAATCAGCTTACAACAGTTGGGTTCCCAAAGACATGTGATTTCCAGTTACAGATCCATGCCATGGCATTTGCACAGAACAATATTCAATCTGTGCGTCTGCCTGACTATACAGAGGTAGTGGATAAGAGAGCGTTCTACTGGAATCCGGGTATGGAAGACTGCCCGGCAGATGCACCTGAAAATGAAGGGGCCAAGTTTGGCGGCGTTGTGCATATGTACACGGATAATCCGAATCTTGTGAATATGGAAAGGATCCATCATATTGACAGGACGGCACCCACTCAGAAGTCCTATCATCAGCGGTTGATCGTAGGGGAAGATCCAAATGCGGGCCAGACATGGAGTCTTGATGACTTCACTATTGAAGGGACGACGATCACAGGATTGTCATCTTCCGGAATAGAGAAGAGAGCTGTGAATAAAAATCTTGTTCTCCCGGATCGGAATGCGTCAGGAGAGTATATAACAGAGCTTGCAGATACCACAAATGATACGGGACTCTTTGCGACAGAGGAAGAGCAGTTTGAATCCGTAGTGCTTCCTCTCCATCTGGAGCGCATCGGCAACAGGGCTTTTTGCAACAGCGGTATCCAGAGAATAGAATTTCCGCTGACATTAAAAGAAATCGGTATTGCGGCATTTCAGAGAAACAAACTGACCAGTGTGATCCTCCCAGACAGCGTGGTGACATTGGGAGGAGGCGCATTTGGCACCAATCCGCAGCTGGAACAGATCATTCTCTCCAGAGGATTGACAGAGATACCGGCTGGGGCTTTCGGATGCAGCACCGCAGACGAGTGGATGGACGGACTCACAGAGATCGAGATACCGGAAGGAATTACCGTCATCGGGAACAACGCATTTGCCGGCAACAATTTTACGCAGATCAACATCCCGTCTACAGTTAAGGAAATTGGAAGCTATGCTTTCTCTACGAAGAACTATTTGAAAGACACCGTGTGTACGGTCACTCTTCCGGAGGGCCTGGAAAAGATAGGCACCTATGCGTTCAGAAATAAGATCGTAGAGACCCTGGATCTGCCGGAGGCAGTGAAGGCTTTTCCTGCGAATGTGTTTACGAGAGAGTATTCGGACTCCACGCAGGCAATGGTGACTTTGGTCTATGTGAATGAGACACAGATTTCGGATAAGACGAATTTCCCGGATTCAGAATACCACAAGTTTGTTCTCAGGGATGACCCGTCCGACACGGTGTGGAGTGCTTATGATTTTACATATGGAGAGGTTACTCCGAAGAAGCTGTATGATGTGGCCATGACAGAAAAGGTGGAGGTATCCGGCTGGGGAGTGACCGGTTTCACAGAAAATGGCCTGAAGAAACTGGGACGAAACCCGGAACTTATCATTCCGGAAAAAGATCCGGAGGGACGCCAGGTGACTGCTGTAGCTACCGAGGCATTTAAATATGACGCAGATACCATGCCACAGAAGATTACTTCTGTGACATTCCCGCAGAATGTAAAAGCTGGGTATGAGGGGAAACTGTCCGATAAAAACGAAAGAGGAAATTTCCTGATCATGGGTATGGCTTTCTATGGCCAGGGATTGAAAGAGGTGACACTGCCGGAGGGCGTTCTTCTTGTCGAGAGCAAGGCCTTTGCCAAAAACGAGCTGACACATGTGACACTGCCGGAGACTGTCTGGTGGATCGAGCAGGGAGCCTTTTTTCAGAATCAGATTACGATCGTGGACTTCCCCGAGACCTGTGATTTTAAGCTGAATATGGATGCGCAGGCATTTGCGGGCAATCAGATCGTATCTGTTGCACTGCCTGACCGGACAGAAAAAGTCAATAAAGGGGCCTTTTTACAGAACACAGGAAAAGAGCCTGTGACCGAAGGATCATCTGCGGAGAAGAAGGGCGGTATCGTCTACATGTATGGGGATGAGGCGCTGGCTTCAGAGGGACAGATTGCCCACATGGATAATGCGGGGAACAAATCCAATGTACAGAAACTGGTCATCGGTGTACAGGACCCTGCGGAACAGCCCTGGAACACAATCCATTTCACTTATGACGGCACAAAAGTCACCGGACTTTCCGAGGCTGGACAGGCCAAGCGTGCAGTGGACCAGCATCTGCGGATACCAGATCTGACACCGGACGGACAGTATGTGACGGAGATTGGAGACGGAGGGGCTTACGGAACCTTTGGAGCAGAAGGAGAAACCTTCGAAAGTGTGACGCTTCCGTCCCAGCTGCAGGTGATCGGAAATAGTGCATTTGCACAGAATACCATGACGAAACTGGATCTGCCGTCCACGCTGACAACAATCGGCAATATTGCTTTCAAGGCATCCGGCCTGACAGAAGTGGTTCTGCCTGACAGTGTGACAAAAGTGGGGACAGGTGCTTTTACAACATGCGCTGACCTGGAGAAAGTGACGCTTTCTAAAAACATGACAAAGATCGAACAGTCCGTGTTTTTGATGACTGCGGTGAAAGATGTCATCATTCCTGAGGGAGTGACAGAGATCGGAAGAATGGCATTTTCCGGTACCCCGGTAGAGACGCTGGTTATTCCGGATACAGTGGAAACAATAGAAAGGGATGCTTTCAAAAGCCATCAGCTGACAGAGCTGGTTATACCAGGAAGCGTGAAGAGTATTGGATCCAGCGCGTTTTCACAGTCTTCCAAACAGTCGCCTTCCTCTCTTAAGACGCTGGTTTTAGGGGAGGGTCTGGAAGAAATCGGAAAAACTGCTTTCCAAAAATGTGCGCTGACAAGTGTGGAAATTCCCTCTACACTGGCTTCTCTTGCTAAGAATAGTTTCCAGGATGGAGCAGCCGGACAGGTTATCCTGTACTCGAAGAATCCGGCGCATCTGCAGGAGACAGATACATTTATCCCGGAGAGTGAAGGACATAAAGTAGTATACAGTAATCTGATCGGTACAGGCTGGTCCTATGATGACTTTACATTTGACGGATCTGTGCTGACAGGCTGGTCAGACAAAGGAGACGTGACGAGAAAAGAAATAAAAAATCTTGTACTTCCTCAGATAAATCCTGAGACAGGAGAGGCTGTGACAGAGATTGGAGAAAATGCGTTCAAGATCCCGGACGATGAAATAGAGCAGCTGAAGGACAGTGTTTATTCGCCAAACGGGATGGAGACAGTATCAATTCCAGAGACTGTCACAAAGATTGGAAAGAAGGCCTTTGAATACAACAATTTTGTGGAAATGGGATTTGGCGCTGCTGTGACAGAGATTGGAGAAAGTGCGTTCCATGGCAACAAATTGACAAAAGTCGTTATCCCCGATAATGTGACTGCTCTGGGAGCAGGTGCTTTTTCCGAGAATAATATCACAGATCTTACATTGTCAAAGAATGTTACCGTGATACCGCAGGGAGCTTTCTCTATGAATATCCGTCTGGAACAGGTGACTATTCCGGATACGGTAACAGAAATCGGTGAAATGGCCTTTGCAGGCGCCCGGCTGACAAGCCTGGAGATCCCGGCTTTTGTGGAAAAGATCGGAAGGAAGGCGTTCCATCTGCACCATCTGACAGAACTGACGGTGCCTGGAAATGTCAAGGAGATCGGAGAGTCTGCCTTCGAGGGAACATTTAAGGCTATCACTTTGAGAAGCCTTACGCTGGAAGAAGGAATTGAGAAGATCGGGAAATATGCGTTTAAGGAAGGCTATCTGGAGAGCGTACAGCTTCCTTCCAGCCTGAAGGAAATGGGCGAAGAGCCATTTTACGGAAACAGCGGCACAAATGGCGATCACATCGTGGTGTGCTACACAATGAACCCGGAACATCTGAAATTCGGAAGTTCAGGTTCCCACCGCATCGTATACCAGGGACAGTGGGGAACAGACTGCTTTACCTACGAGGGAACAACTGTGACTGGTCTGACAGACAAAGGAAGAGAAGTGCTGCAGGTATATCCTGATATGGTGATCCCATCACAGACACCGGAAGGCGCCGATGTGACAGAGATTGCACCCGGAGCGTTTAAGGGCTGTGGGATAACAGGTGTTATACTCCCGGAGAAACTTCAGAAGATCGGTGAAGAAGCCTTTGCCGGAAATGCCCTGACGTCTGTCAATATTCCAAGAGGAGTGACTGTTATTGAAGTGAACGCATTTGCGGACAATGGAGCGATCGTAAAACTCATTGTAACGGATAAAGACTGCTATGAGCGTTTAAAAGATACCGTGCTGGAGGGAGTGCAGATCGTGTTTGAAGAACAGCCGGAGCAGAAACCGGGCGGAGGCAGCGGAGATGGACAGTCTCCATCTTCCGGAAACGGAGCGGAAACAGTTTCTGATCAAAAAGGAACCAAAGCTGTGAGAACAGGTGACACCCAGTCCCCACTCGCAGTAATGGCAGTGATGGCAGCTGCGCTTGCGGTTATTGCAGCCAGTGCTAAAAGAAAAATAGAAAGAAAGTAATAAAGCAACAGAGGGGCTTGCCATCACGGCAGCCCCTTTTGCTGTACTTTTTATCGCCCTTTCCGCACCGCCGACGGTGTCGTGCCGTAGAGCTCTTTGAAAGTGCGGTTAAAAAGTTTCTGATTTGTAAATCCATTTCTCTCCATGATGTAAGAAACAGGATCCTCCGTGTTTACCAGATCATGGTATATATGCGTTGCCCGGACTTCATTCAGATACCGGAGGAAGGACATGCCGATATTCTTTTTGAAAAAACGGCAGAAGGCCTCCTTCCCTAGGCCTGCCAGATCGGCGGCATCCTGGAGCGAGACAGGCTCCTGGTAATGTTCTTCCACATAGGAGATGATATCCCGCAGACGGTTGGCCGTGAGACGGTCGCTTTTTTTGTCCGGGGGCAGCACGCTGGTGGAAAAGTCCCGTATAAGGCGGGCCAGCACCTGCAGGGTAAGGCCCTCCGCCTCCAGATAGAAAGCAGTGGCATCCTGGATGTAGAGCCGGGTCATATTTTCAAGGAGCTGGCAGATCTCCAGGTAGGCGGGGAACTTCTCAACGCTGATCAGATCCGGCCTGCACAGGATGTGATGGTCTTCAATGTCCGGCATACAGTCCTGGAAATGCTTCCGGGCAATGTGGATGCACAGGAACATGGAAGTCTGGTCATAGCAGAAGGTACTGTGCACCTGCATGGACTCCACTGCCATAAGCTGCTTTTTTGGGAGAGAGTACTTTGTGCCTTCCACAGTGATCTCGGAGAGTCCGTTCAAAGGATACAGGATCTCCAGCTCCTCGTGCCAGTGGAGCGGCCGGTAGCCGCCGGGGGTTGTGTAGAAAGCCACGTTTATCCCTGAATTACCTATATTCTGAAATGTCTCATAATAGGGCTGCGCCATTTGTATCATCCTCCTTTTTCTGTTGCAGAATAGAATAGCAGAAAAAACAGAATAAATCAATATCGACTTAAAATATGTCAAAAAGATATCTGTTTCTTACCGGAAAAGAGCAGTATGATAATACACGTAAAGAGGAAACAACATCAATAACAGTTGAAAGGAGTGTATGACTTATGAAAACAACTGCATTGAATGGAAATATGGTAATAACAGATAATGGAGGTATGACAATCATGGAGAGAATTAAGAGATATTTTGCAGAGAACGCAGCAACAATCACAGGAGGCTTCCTTATGATGAACGGAGGCAACTTAAACGTGGCATACAGAATGCTGGGAAGATAATTTATAAATCACTTTACTTTCGTGGCAGGAGACAGCGGATGAGGTTCCGGATATACGGGACGGCATCCGCTGTCTTTTTTGGAAATGGCCTGTGCTATAATCACTTCACTGTAAAATACAGGGCCGAATAGGGGGACATATCAATCTGAAAGAGCTGATGCTCCCCTTTGATCTTTGCTCTTTTTTCTCTGGAAGCGCCGCCGTACATTTCCAGATCACTGGAAAACACAGGGATCAGCGCCTCTGCGCCTGGGACCTTCAGCACAAAATCATCCATCTTTTTGTCGGAGAAGTTGAAGACGGCCACAAGGCGCTCTTTGCGGCTGCGGCGCTCAAAGGCATAGATACATTTCTCCTCCTGGTGACAGTCCAGCCACTGGAAGCCGCCTTCCTCATAGTCCTGCTCCCAGAGTGGGGAATGTTCCAGGTAAAAGTGGTTCAGATCCGCCATGAAGTGAAAGAAGCCGTCGTGGGCCGGATAGGAGAGGAGGCACCAGTCCTGCTCCCGTTTTTCATCCCACTCCCGGAGCTGTCCGATTTCATTTCCCATGAAATTCAGTTTTTTCCCGGGATGGGCGTACATGTACATATAGAAAGCCCGCGCCTGGGGGAACTTTCCATCGTAATCCCCGTACATTTTCTGCATGATGGTGGCTTTTCCGTGGACTACCTCATCGTGAGAGAGAGGCAGGAGATACTGCTCCTGGTAATAATAGGCCATGGAGAACGTGAGCTTGTGGTATTCTGCTGTGCGGTAAGCTGGGGCTGTGCGGAAATAGTTCAGTGTATCGTTCATCCAGCCCATGTCCCACTTGTAGTCAAAGCCAAGGCCGCCCTCTTCGGCGGGCCGTGTGATATCCGGGAAGGAGGTGGAGTCCTCCGCCGCCAGAATGACGTCGGGGTATCTTTTTTTCAGCCCCTGGTTCATATTTCGCAGGAAGTCCACCGCATTTCCGTTGACGCCCCGGGCCGGATCTCCCTGCCAGTAGATGGCCCGGCTGATGGCATCCATACGCAGGCCGTCTATATGGAACTCGGTGAGCCAGTAGTCTGCCGCGGACTGGAGAAAACTCCGCACCTCGCCCCGGGAGTGCATGAAATTGCAGCTTCCCCACTCGCTGTATCCCACGGCAGAGTGAGGGTACTCGTAGAGGGCCGTGCCGTCATAGTGCGCAAGCGCATAGTCGTCTACCGCGAAATGGATCGGGACAAAGTCCAGGATCACGCCGATGCCGCTGCGGTGGCAGGCATTGATAAAAGATTTGAACTGATCCATGGTGCCGTACCGGGAGGTGGGGGAAAAAAAGCCGGTTCCCTGGTAGCCCCAGGAGTCATCGCAGGGATACTCGGCCAGGGGCATGATCTCCAGATAGTTGTACCCGGCTTCCTTAAGATGAGGGATCAGCAGGTCTGCCAGTTCATCGTAGGTGTACCAGGCGTCCGGTTCATCGGAAGGTTTCCGGAAAGAGCCGAAGTGGATTTCGTAGATGTTCAGCGGCTTGTCCCGGCAGTCGGAACGCTTTTTCATCCAGGCCTGGTCCTGGAAATGAAAGCTGTCCCTGCTGCGTATGATGGAGGCGGTGGCAGGGCGCAGCTCCATGCCGTACCCGTAAGGATCGCAGTGGTCTATGCAGCGGCCGTCCCCGCCGTAGATCCGGTACTTGTACATCATACCCGGGAGGGCGTCCTTTACATGGACTTCCCAGAAATTTCCGTCGTGGACTTTCTCCATGGGGAGTTCCTGCCAGCCGCTAAATTCCCCGATGAGACTGACTCTGGAAGCGGAAGGGGCAAAGGTGCGGAACGTGGTTCCGTCATCCTGCACATGGGCGCCCAGGTATTCGTGCGCATCAAAAATTTTCCCTGTATAAAATCCGTAAAAATCCATAACTGACCTCCGTAAATAATAGACACGAGTTGTTTTATATCTTATAATTATCACAGCGCAGCCAGGGAGTCCACCGACGATATCCGTGATCCGTCGGAAAAACAACTCTTTGGCGAAATGGTTGCTTAAAAGGGAAGATCCGGGAGGACGGAAGATGGATTTAAGAACAGAAAAAACAGAGAAAGCGATCCGCAACGCATTTATGGAACTGCGGGCGCAGAAACCGTTGGAGAAGATTACAGTGAAAGAGCTGTGCGCCCTGGCCTGTATCAACAAGTCCACATTTTACGCCCACTACAGCGATATCTATGCGCTCTCGGAGACACTAGAGCAGGAGACGGTGCTCTCCATTGTAAACAGCATCCCGGATCTTAAGGGACACTCTGCGGAAAATCCGGATGTGTTCACGCGGGCCCTCTGCCTTGCCTTCCTGTCCAATATCTCCCTCATCAAGGTGCTGTTTGCGGGAAAGGAGCAGAACCACCTGGGAGTGCAGATGGAGAGGGAGCTTAAAAAGGTGATCTACCGGAAATACCCGGAGTACCAGGAAGATCCGGAAAAGGATATTCTTCTTTCCTACTGCATCCAGGGGGCGTATCACGCCTATTTAAACAATATGTCCGTGGATACACAGACCTTTGTCCAGGTGGTGGAGCGGATCGTGAAGTGTCTGAAGCCGCTGTTCTGACTGGTACTTGTAAGAAAACTGCCATTAGGATGACATTTCCTCAGAGGGACAAGGCTGGTCTGCCAGGGAGGAAATATTTCTTGTGCCGGACAGCTTTTCGTAAAACAGATCCAGGTGCCGGGCAGAGCGGATCCCTGTGTATACAAGAAAGAAGAACCAGACTGTGTAACACAGAAAGGCCGGCAGAGGCGGAAGCAGGGAGAAGATCCGGGGCAGTGCAAAGAGAAAGAGGAGCAGACTGCCGCACCGCAGCGGGTACTGGTACCAGTGGGGCCTGTCGCCTGTTGCTGTGGCGCCGATGCGGATGCGCAGGATCCATTTTCCTGCGGTGTGCCCGCCTGTAAGCGCGGGAACAAAGGAGTAGTATAAAAAGGCAGGAATAAGCCAGAGGCTGCCTGGCATCTGGCGGCCGCCGGGAAGGGCAGCCCGAAGCGCTGCATCTGCCAGAAAGATAAGGAACAGATCGAAACAAAGAGCCAGTACGCGCCGGGGCAGGGACACCTCCATTCCCCGGCGTATGCTGGCTTTATCCATGTTTTCGCGGGATGGCAGAAGCCGCATGAAGGCCGGGGCGCACAGATACCCGGCAATACCGCCGAGGGTATTGATCAGCAGGTCATCCACATCGAAAAGCCGGTATCCCCTGGGATAGAGAAAGTACAGCCCTGTGAGCTGGGTCAGCTCAAAGAACAGAGACAGAAGGAAGGAGAAAAGAAAGGTCCTTCTGAAACCGCACCGGAAATAATACCGCAGATAGATGCCAAAAGGGATGATCATAATGAAATTGAAAAATACCTGGAAAAATGCCTTATTTTTAATGAGGGTTATCCAGGTGGAGACATCCCGTAGGCGGAAATCTGACTCCTGGAAAATATCCCGGATAAACATAAAAGGAATGGACTGTATCCTGGGACCTGTCATGCGGGCCACTTCATCGATGGAAGGCAGGGGCAGGATGACAAGGAAGTAGACACACAGCAGGTACAGGATAAAAGAGTACACAATCAGAATACGGAAACTTAGGACAGAGCCGTATTTCCGGTAGTTGTAAATGATATAGGGGAAGGTAAATAAAAAGGCGATAAAGGGAAAAGCGACTACCGCCGTCAGAATGGTCTGTACGTAGGAGCTCATAAAGCAGCCCTCCTTAAACTGGATTTCTTTTATGAGCCGTATTGTAGCACGGATTGTCGAAAAATCTGTGAAAATGACAGAAATGTAAGGTAAATGTAATGTGAGAACAGGACTTGTAAAAAAGTATTATCTGTATTATGATTAGTAATACAGATAATACTTTTATCATAATGCAAAAGCAGAGATATTCCAGGGAGAGGAGGCGGATTTTATGATCATTTCTCTTGATATGAGCAGTGACACGCCCATATACGTACAGCTCAGAAACCAGATTGTCAAAGGCATAGGCAGAGGCGAACTGCGGGCAGGGGAGACGCTGCCTTCGGTCCGGCAGATGGCCCGGGACGCAGGGATCAATACCATGACTGTAAACAAGACGTACCAGATACTGAAGACAGAAGGATTTATAGAGATTGACAGGAGAAAAGGAGCCACGGTACTGCCTGCGGGGCAGGCGGAGGGACTCTTCCGGGAGAAGCTGGAGTCCGAGCTGGAGCTTTTGTCGGCGGAGGCCTGCCTTAAAGGAATGAAAAAAGACGAATTTATGCGGATCTGCGAGGAGATGTTTACAAGCATGCATCCCGCGGAAAGTGAGGGGTAAGCGATGAATATTGCCATGTTTTTTATTTTCCTTATATCAAATCTGATCATTGTTCCTCTGTGCCGCTATTCCTACGGGAAAATGTGGGAGTACAGAGAGGGGATGGTTCTGGGAGTCCATATTCCGGCTACCTGCATCCATCACCCGGAAGTGGAAGAACTCTGTGAAAAATACCGGAGGAACTGGACGTTATTTCACCGGATCAATCTTGCGGTGGGGACCCTTTCCTGTTTCCTGTGTTTTGTGGATTACATCGTATTTATCATCGTATGGTCTCTGTGGCTGCTGGAATATGTGTGCGGCCTGGAGTATCTGATCATCGTCCCACACAGAAGGATGTACCGGCTGAAAGTAAAGAAAGGCTGGGTGGATGAGAGAAGTAAAAAGATTGTCCGCATTGACACAGCCGTCTCTGCTGCCTCGGAGAAGATGGCCCTGGACTGGAAATGGCATCTTCCCGTTCTGGCGTTGACAGCGGCTACGGTTTTCCTCGTCGTGGAAGGGGAGCGAAGGTTCCATGTCTCCTGGGCCGAGGCATGGCCCATCTGGCTGCTTTACGGCACCGGCGTAGGACTCTGCCTTCTTTTTCTTGGCATGCATCTTGCGGTGGTGCGGCGGCCCAACCGGGTGTACAGCGATCACACAGAGATCAACCTGGCCGCCAACCGTCTGATGAAACGGTCCTGGACAGAGGGACTTGTGTACGCGTCCTGGTTGAACGGAGCATCCTGGCTCTGGATGGCTTTCTGGTATTTCCGCTGTGGCCCGGATCTGTCGGGGGCCGTCTACGGGATCTATACAGCCCTTCTCATTCTGGAGGTAGCGGCCCTGCTTTTCCCGCTTGCAAGGTCTGTGAGGAAACGGCAGGAAGTGATGGAGGCAGACACCTCCGCCTGTTACATTGACGACGATGAATACTGGAAATACGGCTGGTACAACAACCCGGGGGACAGGCATCTTTTTATCCAGGACCGGTTTAACAGCATGAACATGTCCATGAATTACGGGCGGCCGGCGGCGAAAGTGATAACGGCAGTTCTGGCGGCGGTGATTGCAGGTCTTGTCATCTGGACGGCCGTGCTGCTGGCAGATTTTATCAATGTGGAAGTCCTGCTTACACAGGAGGGAAATACGTTTACTTTTGAGGCGGCAGGGTACGACTGCTCTTTTGACAAAGAGGAGATCCGCTCCGTCACCCTTCTGGATGATATGCCGGATGAGAACTTTACAAGGACAAACGGCGGCAGCACAGAAGAGTACAATGTGGGACATTTCCGGGGAAAGGAGACAGGGAAATGTATGATGTTCCTGTATAGAGGATCTACCCCTGTTCTTGAGATCCGGTTGGACGACATGACTGTGTTTGCCAACAGCCAGCAGGAGGAAACCACTCTTCAGTGGTATGAAAAGCTGGCAGAAGGAGCGGCGGAAGAATAGAAGAAAATACCGGAAAACAGGGAAGAGCAGGCAGTTCCACGATCCGTGGACTCCTGCTCTTCCTCGCGTATATTGCCAGATTTTCCCCGGCGGGGTATGATAAGAACGAAAACAGCGAAGGGAGAGGACGGCATGGATCACGAAAAGACAGGAAGATACATTGCAGCCTGCAGAAAAAAGAAGAAGATGACACAGAAAGACCTGGCGGACAGGCTGGGTGTGACAAACAAAGCTGTCTCCAAGTGGGAGACAGGCCAGGGGATGCCGGATATCAGCGTTCTGCTGGAGCTTGCCCGCGTACTGGACGTGCCGGTGGAGGCGATCCTGGAGGGCGGCCCGGCAGAAACGGAAACTGTGCAGCCGGCTCTGCAGGAGTACACAACGCCCTCCGGTGTCATGGAACACCCGGAGAAAAAGGAGCGGTCCCGGTATGTGCTGGAAGGAGTCGGGGGCATTCTGCTTGTGCTGGGGATCCTGTGCCTGGGTGTGCAGATCTGGTACATCCTTAACAGAGACGGGTATCAGATCGAGTATATGGCCAGGTGGATGTTCTTTGCCGTAAACGGGGCGGCCCTTTTGTTTCTGATGGCAGGCGGCCTCTGTATGAAAAAGCTGCGCCCCTTTTTCTTAAAACCGGCGGTGGTGCTGGGAGCTGTGCTCCTCTTCGCAGGCAATGGGGCAGCCGGCCTTCTGACCGATGATGGACAAAGAGAGATCCTCAGCTTTTCTCCCGGCTTTCCTTCAGACTGCATGGTTTTAAAAATACAGGAGGATAATGGCTCTGCCAGGCTTTACAGGCAGGCCGCGGGACCTTTTGTCCGCCAGGCGGAAACTTTTCCCTTTACCGTTGCCGGGGAAGTAAAGACCCAGTGGCTGGAAAAAGACGTGTGCGCTGTGACGTATGAGTCAGAAGAGGACGGAGGAGTACACCAGTATGTTGCCACTTACGGAGACCGCAGCGACGGGACTGCCTATTACTATGTGTCCAATGCCATCGCAGGCACATGGGTGGGGGAAGGCGGCTACATGCTGGATGTGCGCAACGGACAGATGGAACTGGAGACGCCCCGGGGAGTGGAAACCTACGAATATGATGCATACATACAGTATGGAACCCTTTCCCTGGTTTTCCCCAAAGACGGCCCTGAGTGGACTCTTGTGCTGAATGCGGACTGCATCCTGGAGGGCGGGGAGAACACGGTGGAGGATGGCGGCACACTGACTCTGTGCAGGGTCAGTATGAAGAAGACCACCCCTGTCGTGCTGGAGCGGATCATGGATGGAGATATATAAGCCAGGGTATGGACAGACGATAACAGAAAGGGGAGAACAGACATGAAAAAGAGAGTTATCATTGCAATGGCCGCGGCCATCCTTGTGATGGCAGCGCTGGCGGCATTTATATTCAGCAGGTGGACGGATAAGGAGAACACGCTGGAACAGGCGGGGCTTGCCGCCATTCTGGATAAGGTAAAAGAAACGGAAGAGTTTCCAGAGCATGGGGATATCGCCTATCTGGGAGCTTCTATTACAGAAAAGGGAGAGGTGACAGACTTTACGCTGACGGTGACAGGTTTCGATGACCAGGATCAGTATATCTCCCATGTGGGTTATACCTACGACAGCGGGACGCAGGAGCTTTCCTGCAGGGAGTACCAGGAAACAGCCCTTCCCACATACTACGATCCCAATGCGGATTTCACATACATAGATGAGCAGATCCGCAGGATCCCCTTTGAAGCACAGATCCGCCTTCTTGATTTCGACCGTTTCCAGGTGGAATTTCAGCCGGACATCCAGCTTGAAGCGGGGACACCGGTCCTGGATGGAAGCGGCGGGCAGGATTTCCCGGTGCTGACATGGGAAGAGTACCAGCAGGGGCAGGGCGGTGTCAGCGACGGCTCCTCTGCCCTGGTCATCTCCCTTACGGATGGAACCGGGGCCACTGGCAAAAGGCTGGAATATTACTGTGAGGCGGCAGATACGTCCGCCCTGTCCGGACACCCGGAGACAGTGATGCAGATGGATTATCGGATCAATAACGGGGACCTCCTTCTGACCGGTGATGCGGGAGAAAGCTGGGTCTCCACAGGACTTTCCAGCCAGCAGGTAAGCGAGACCACGGACACCTACCAGAGGGGCGGCAGCCTTTTTGAGGACAGTTACTTTGCAGATAGAAACGGCGTCTACGCTGTGTTTTACGGGGAGATGCCCACTCTTCGCCTGTCCCGGGACAAAGGGGGCACCTGGCAGGACATTCCGTTTACAGACTATATGCCAAGACTCTGCACAAGAAGGATCGTCCGTTTCCTGGACAGTGAAAACGGGTACGCTGGTCTTGGCACAGACTGGACCATGGGGAGTGGCGGGGCTACTTACGTGTACTGGACCCATGACGGGGGAGAGACGTGGACATCTTCCACAGAGCTGTACGAGGAGGCAATGATGCTGGATGGACTGGCTTTTTCGGACACATCACATGGCGTGGCCAGCCTCCAGACAGTGAACGGCGACGAACAGTATCCGGCTCTCAGAGTGACCACCGATGGAGGCGCTTCCTTTACAGAGCTGGTCCTCCCCTGGGAGAGCCTTCCTTCCAGTGTATCCTTTCTGGACAAAGTGGACTCTCTGACAGCAGAGGGCGGCGTGTTTACACTGACCCTGGGGCAGGGGACGGCCGGCAATACAAAGGCCGTCTTTACAAGCACGGATCTGACCCAGGGGTGGATCTTTAAGGATAGTTTCCAGGGAACCATCCACACGGAAGGGTAGCAATACCCTTCTTTTTTTCGGTGTGTCCAGCAAAGCTGGACCACACTAGCCGGTGTAAGTCCGGTCACAGTAATCGCCAGTGAGCTGTGTAGCTAAACTCGGTGCGTTGCAGTAATGCAGGGTGCTAAGCGAGTGGATAAAGTAGCCTCGATAAGAGGAGCGAGCAATCATGCAGACCGTAAAATAAAGTGAATTCTGCCGTATCGTTAAAAAGGTCTCGAAAGAGAGGGAAGAGAAGTTGAGTCCTGCGAAAATGGGCGAAAACCATGGAACGTGTGAAGATACTGGAAAGCAGCACGGAAGAATCTCTCGGTATAGAGGAAGCGGTATGTATGAAAAGTGTGGTTCGGAACTGGAGAGACCCTACCCATCACTGAAAGGTAAAGAGAAGGCGTATAAGCTTGGCGAAATCGTATTTCTGATGGGAGGGAGTCGGAAAGGAACATAGTACCGACAATGACTGTGCAGGAAAACGCAGTTTATGGGAAGGTTCCTTACTTCATTCATGTTTGTGGAGAGGGTAAGAGTGAGAGAATGTCATGCAGACTAACAACTCCAAAGAAAAAGTTCGACAACTTCAAAACAAACTATATCTGACAGCCAAGAAATGTGATAGCCGAAGATTTCATGCACTTTACGATA
Source organism: Lachnoclostridium phocaeense (assembly GCF_959599685.1). Classification (NCBI taxonomy): domain Bacteria; kingdom Bacillati; phylum Bacillota; class Clostridia; order Lachnospirales; family Lachnospiraceae; genus Lachnoclostridium; species Lachnoclostridium phocaeense. The sequence goes on along the minus strand of NZ_CAUGIN010000001.1, from coordinate 9,354 downwards.
AGGTATATCGTGATGATGTACTTTTTGAAGCATGGAAACGGGTAAAAGCTAACAAAGGTTCCAGTGGTGTAGATGGTATCGGAATCGAAGATATTGAAGAGATGGGAATTGAAAAATACCTGTCAGAAATCAAATCGGAACTGATGGATGGAAAGTATAAACCATCCCCAGTAAAGCGAGTTATGATACCAAAACCAGACGGAAGTGAAAGACCTCTTGGAATACCAACAGTCAAGGACAGAATTGTGCAGATGGCTACCAAGATAGCAATAGAGCCAGTATTCGAAGCTGACTTTAGAGATTGTTCCTATGGATTCCGACCGAAAAGAAGTGCCAGGCAAGCACTGGAAGTGGTAAGGAAAGCGTGTAACAACAAGGGCTATTATGTAGTAGACGCAGATATTGAGAAGTTCTTTGATAACGTAAACCAAGATAAACTGATGAAACTGGTAGAGCAGAGAATATCAGACCGTAGGATATTGAAGCTGATAAGACAATGGTTAGTATCAGGAGTATTATACGGAAATGTACTGACAATTTCCGAACTGGGAACAAGCCAAGGTGCAGTTATATCTCCGTTATTGGCAAACATCTACTTAAATACACTGGACAGACTGTGGGAAAAGTATGGACTTACTCACGGTATTCTTGTAAGGTACGCAGATGATACAGTCATCATTTGCAAGAATAAGAAAAATGCAAATCACGCACTGAACTTATTGCAGTACATCATGGCAAAACTGGATTTAAAGCTACACCCAGTAAAAACAAAGATTGTCAGCATGTGGGACGGAAAAGAGGGATTTGACTTTCTTGGAATGCACCACAGAAGAATGACAACGGAAACAAGCAAAGGACAATTGTATAAAGAAACTTATCAGTACCCGAGCAGGAAAGCCATGAAGAAGATGAAAGCAGAAATCAAAAAGAATGTAAACGGTCGAAGTCTGTTAGTTGCAAAGGAAGAGGATTTAATAAAGAATCTAAATCCGAAAATCATAGGTTGGAAGAATTATTATTCCACCAAAACAAATGAGACATGGATGCAGGAATTAGACTGGTATATTATCTGCACCTTTACAAGATGGTATAACAAGAAACACCAAAGGCGTAAACATATGTCAAGAGTGGGATTTGTTAGAAATAGCATTTACGAAAAAGGATTAAAGAAAATGGCTAGAGCATGACGTAATGCTGTAGAAAGAAGAATGTCGGAAAGCCGTGTGAGGGAGAACCTCATGCACGGTTTGATGAGGGGAAAGAGGGCTAAAGCCCTCTAACCTACTCTACCACCCTTATAAATTCCTTAGGTTTCTCTTTTATACTCTCAGATACAGGGCGGGATGCCTCTGGCGCCGCCGGTATACTATATAAAGGAGAGAAAAAGAATGAAATCTATTGTTTTAGAAACGAAAGCATTGACAAAGACATTCCGGGGAAACGACGAAAAGGCACTGGACCGGGTGTCCCTGCGCATCCCGGAAGGATGCGTCTACGGGCTGCTGGGGCCAAACGGGGCCGGAAAGTCCACCCTGCTGAAGATCATCACAGGCATGGTGCAGCCTGATGAAGGACAGGTGCTCTTTAAGGGGCAGCCGTGGAGCAGACAGGCGCTGGCAAAGACAGGAGTTCTCATAGAAACCCCTCCTCTCTACGGGAACTTAAGCGCCAGGGAAAATCTTCTGGTACGCACCGCTGCCCTTGGGCTTCCCAAAAGCCGGATCAGCCAGGTGCTTGAGACTGTGGAGCTGACAGACACGGGAAAGAAGAAAGCCGGGAAATTTTCTCTGGGAATGAAACAGCGTCTTGGCATTGCGGCTGCCCTTTTGTCAGAACCGGAGCTCCTTATACTGGATGAGCCCACCAACGGACTGGATCCCTTCGGCATACAGAAGCTCCGTGCCATGCTGCGGGAGTTTGCATCTGGCGGCATGACAGTGCTGGTCTCCAGCCATATCCTGGGTGAGGTGGAGCAGATGGCAGATCATATCGGGATCCTGTCGGGAGGCGTCCTGGGCTACCAGGGCGGGATGCCGCAGAAGGGACATCTGGAGGAACTTTTCACAAAAGTGGTGGAGAAAAACAGGAAAGGAGAGTGGCAGGCATGAGTCAGGAAAAGACGTGTATGGGAAGACTGCTGCGGGCGGAAAAGATGAAGTACCGCCGCAGCGGAACGGACATGCTGTGGTATCTGCTGCCTGTCCTTACGCTGGCAGTGGCTTTTGTGCTGAGCACGACTTACGGCACGGTCAGCGCCTACAACTGGTGGTATGTGGGTATGTATCCGGCCATGACAGGGCTGCTGTGCTGTCTGGCGGCAGGAAAAGACGGAAAAATGGAGGACAGGGCCATCCTGTCCCTGCCTGTGCCCCTGGCGCGCCTCTGGGACGCCAAGGTGCTGACCTGTATCCTGTGGATGGTAAAAGCCAACATCCTGCTGGCGCTGGCTGTCTGGATCACGGGAAATCTTATTTTTCCACATCTGGTGATGTCCCAGACGCTGCAGGTATCCCTGCCCCAGGCCGGAGCTGCTGTCCTTGTCATGGTTGTGGCCGGAAGCTGGCAGGTGCCGCTTTGTCTGTCCCTCTGGCGGCGCCTGGGTATGCTGCCGGCTCTGCTGATTCAGATGGGACTTACACTTACAGGCATTCTGGCCGCTGTGACGCCCTTCTGGATGGTGGATCCCTATGCCATCCTTCCTAGGATGATGTGTGTGGTCATCGGGGTGCTGCCCAACAATATGCCGGCCAGGCCGGGCAATCCTACTTTCTCTGCGGAGCTGCTGGATCCGGCCAGCCTGGCTCCGGGGCTGGGGATCAGCCTGGCGCTGCTTGTGCTTCTGTGGTATCTGTCCAGGCGGTGGTATGAAAGAAAGGGGGCTGCGAGAGTATGAAAGGATTTGCAAGACTTCTGGCGGCGGAGATGAGAAAGTATGCCCATACGCCTGTTCTGAAGATCCATCTCGTTCTCCCTCTTGTGGGGATGACAGTGTTTCTTCTATACTACAGCTTCTCTGGCTGGAGCAGTGCCGGAAAGGTGCAGGCCTATCTGGAGGTGGTGGCATGTATCTGGCCTTTCCTCACAGGACTTGTCTGCGGGATGGCGGCGGAAATGGAGGCGGAGGCGGGATATCAGATCCTCCTTCTCCTGCCGCCGGGCAGATGCCGGGGGATCGCGGCCAAGTGGCTGGGCCTTCTGATCCTGGGGCTGGGAGCTGTCCTTCTGGCCATACTGGGATTTGGCGTCCTGTATCGCCTTCTCCCGGGCGGCGATGTGTTCTCTCTGGATCTGTATGTGCGGGAAGCCCTGGTGATCTGGCTTGGGCAGATACCGGTGTATCTGATCCACCTTTTCCTTTCCATCCGGCTGGGGAAGGCTGCATCCATAAGCGCCGGCGCGGGCGGGATGATCCTTGCCTGCCTCATGCTCACCGGCATGGGAGAGGGGATCTGGATGTACCTTCCCTGGGCTTTCAGTGGCAGGTGGTGTGATTATGTGTTAGTATATCACATGGGTGTCATGGCCCCCGGGGGAGTGGCTGAGCAGGCTTTCCTGCCCTTTTTTGTATGCGGGGGATTGTCCCTTCTGATTTTCGGGGCAGTACTTTTCTGGTACAGGAAAAAAGATTTTTAAGACTTTCGGGAGTGAAAAATAAAATGACAGGAAATATATTGGCGGTAGATGACGAGGAAGGGATCCTGCGGATCATAAAGAGAGCGCTGGAAAAGGACGGCTGCCAGGTGGATACAGTCAGCGATCCCCTCCTGCTTAAGAACAGGTTTCTGGGGAAATATGATCTGATCCTTCTGGATGTGATGATGCCGGGGGTGGACGGTTTTTCCCTCTGCAGGCGGATCCGCGGGGAGGTGGACTGTCCCATTCTCTTTCTCACGGCCCGGACCGGGGAGGAAGATATCATGACAGGTCTGGGCCTGGGAGGGGACGATTATATCAGAAAGCCTTTTGGTATCGGGGAACTGCGGTCCAGGGTGCAGGCCCACATCCGCCGGGAGAGGCGCAGGAAGACCCATGCGGTCCTGGCAGGTGAGATGCGTTTCTATCTGGGAGAGAAACGGGCGGTATACAGGGAGACGGAGCTGCCTTTTACAAAGAGTGAATATGAAATCTGCGAGTATCTGGCCCTTCACCGGGGCCAGGTGTTCTCACGGGAGCAGATCTATGAGCATGTCTTTGGCTATGATGGCGAGAGCGACAGCTCCGCCATTACGGAGCATATAAAAAACATCCGGGCAAAATGCCGGGCGGCCGGCTGCGAGCCTGTGGAGACAGTGTGGGGGACAGGGTACAGATGGAAAAGCTGAGGAAACTGACAAAGCGGAAAAATCCGGGACAAAAAAGATTGCATGCTATTTTTTCCGGGTTCCTTCTTCTGTACGCCCTGCTGGCGGTGGGAGCGAGCGTCATCATCTTTTTTTCCTACTTTGTCCTGGTGAGCCTGGGTATGATCCGGATCCCTTCCTATGAACAGACCCGGATCATGCAGGCTGCGGATGCCATCCGGACAGGGGGACAGGTGGAAGAGAAGCTGCTTCCGGATACATGTGTCTACGGAGTGTACGGGGAGGATGGCACCTGGCTGTACGGAAATATCCCGGCAGAGCAGCGAAAAGAAGTGTGGAGGCAGGCAGGTACACAGGAGACGACCAGTCTGTATGGAAGTTTCTGGCAGAGAATTGAAAAGGAAAACGGCAGTACAGCCATGATCCGGTACCAGGTGATGGCAAAGTTTGTCTCCCCTGCCCTGCGGGAGATTTTCCCCAATGCAGAGCTTGTGTTTCTGGGGGCTTTCGTGCTGATCATAGTTATATTGACGGTCTGTATGCCCCGCCGCTTTGGAAGATATGTGGACCGGCGGCTTAAGGTCCTGTCGGAGACTGCCGCCAGAGTGGAGAGGGAGGATCTGGCCTTTGAGAGGGAACATTCTGACATAAAGGAGATAGACGAAGTCCTGGCTTCCCTCCATAAGATGAAGGAAGCCCTCCAGAAGTCCCTCAGGGAGCAGTGGGAGCTGGAACAAAAAAAAGAGCAGCAGGTCCGGGCCCTGGCTCACGACATCCGGACGCCTCTTACCATTATACGGGGAAATGCAGAGCTTCTTGCCGAGACGGAGGATCTCCGCGAGATCCGTGAATGGGACGGAGAGATCCTGGATAATATAAAAGATATAGAGGAATATCTTGTGATCCTCCATGAGACCATGAAAGGAGAGATAAGCCTGGAGGATGGCTGCGGACAGGCATATTTTCCGGCCCGCCCCTGGCTGGAGGAGATAAAGGAAAAGGCCGCGGCTCTGGGGAGGGCAGGAAAAGCAGAAATTCTCTGTCGCCTGGAACTGCCGGAGGCGTCTTCCTGCTTTCTGGCAGGAAACCGGACCAATGTAAGCCGTGCAGTTCTGAACGTCATTTCCAACGGGGTGGACTATACGCCTGCAGATGGGAAGGTGGAGATCCATGCCTCCATTGTCCGGCCGGGGGATGACGGCAGGGAGTGGCTTCGCATCACGGTGACAGACCAGGGACCGGGATTTTCCGGGGAGGATCTGAAAAGGGGAACAGAGCGGTTCTACCAGGGGGATGGCAGCCGGGGGCACCGTCATTACGGCATGGGACTTTACATTGCCCGGACTTTCACAGAGGAGGCAGGCGGAAGGCTGACGCTCTCCAATGCAGAGACAGGAGGGGCGCAGGTGCGGATCGATCTGCCCCTTTATCAGGGAGCTTTCTTAAAAGATTGAAAAGAATGTGACCAGGTTACAGAAAAAAATCCGCAATGGTGTATAATAGAGACAGAAAACGAAAAAAGCAATCCCAAAAAGATCCTCCGGCAGACCGGACGGAATCAGTGGAAAGAAAGGAAGGAATAAATATGGCAGCATTACATTTCACAAAGGACAATTTTGAAAAAGAGGTATTACAGTCAGATGTACCGGTACTGGTGGATTTCTGGGCTACCTGGTGCGGACCGTGCCAGATGGTTCTGCCCATCATCGAGGAACTCTCCGAGGAGCTTACCGGCGTGAAGATCGGGAAAGTCAATGTGGATGAGGAGATGGAGCTGGCAAAGCAGTACAGGGTAATGTCTATTCCCACACTCATCGTGTTCAAGGACGGAAAGAAAGTAAACATGGCAGTCGGCGCCCAGGGCAAGGAAGAGATTAAAGCTCTGCTTGGCCTGTAGATATAAAAAACCTCTCACAGATTATGTTAAAAAGGCAGGGACATTTTGTCCCTGCTTTTTTGCACAGAAATCTGTCCGGCCTGGTACCGGGAATGGTTTATGGAAAAAAACAATAAATACAAAGAAATATAAAAAATTCCGATTGGCTTTTCGAAGACATAGAGAGTAAGATAAAACGGAATAAAAAGCTATGTCTGAACAAAGGAGGAGAGTTTTTATGAAAAAGACAGCATTATTCCTTGCACTTCTTCTGACCATGGGAATGGCAGGATGCGGCGCGCAGGAAGAGGAGACCGGCAGCGACAGCGCCGGGGAGACAGCCCAGGAGACACAGGAGGAAACAGAAGCCCTTACAGTGGATGCTGAGTCGAAAACCATCACAGTGCAGGCTACAGCAACGGGAAATACTGAGTCTTCTATCCACCTGCTTGTGAATGACTCCGGAAGCAACGCCGAGAGCGCTTTCTTTACCACAGAGGCATCTACAATGGACTTCTATGATGCGATCGTGGAGCTGGGCGGTATTCCGGGAAATAATATACCAGTAGATGCCGAGAGCGGGACAATCCTTGGAAGCGGCCTGGATGTGTCCATCCAGGTAGACGGGACAGACTACGACACATATGATCTGATCACAGCCTCTGAGGAGAGGGAGATGGACATGCGTTTTGGCGGCAATGTGGCCCTCAATCAGGAGTACGCTACAGGGTGTCTGCTCTGTATGGAGAGCTGCTCGGTAGGTATCGCCAGCGATGCGGCTTACCAGTATAATGAGCCCATCGAGTTCACACCTTCAGATAATATGCCGGAGGAAGGAACGGAGGTAACTTTTACGATCACAGTGGATGACACAGCCATGGTAGTGAACGAGGAGGCAAAGACTATTTCCATGAATATTCTGTCCACAGGATATGACGAGTCTACGATCCATGCCATCGTAAACGAGGAAGGATCCAACGCGGACAAGACTTTATTTACTACCACAGCAGCCACAAAGGATTTCTATGATGCGCTGAAACAGCTTGGAGCACAGGACGGAAACAATATTGCACTGGATGATCCGGATGGCATTATAGAAGGAACGGATCTGGATGTAAATGTAGAAATCGGTACAGAGACCTGCTCTTTTGCAGATCTGTTTACAGCCTCCGAGGAGAGAGAGATGGCTATGCGCTTCGGCGGAAACCTGGAGGTGAACCAGGAGTACGCTACAGGCTGCATTATGTGTCTGGAGAGCTGCCCGGCCGGTATCACAAGCAACGCAGCTTACCAGTACCAGGAGGAGATCACATTCGGACCTTCTGACAAAATGCCTGCCAAGGGAACGCATATCATCGCCACATTTACGGTTGCAGAATAATGGCACGGATCATTGGAGCTGTCTATAACGGACTGATCTGGGCCGGTGTGATCACGCTGCTCTGTGTCAATTCCGTTGTAATATGTATGCGGATCAACATGGGGACGCTGTTTCTTATATCATTTGTGGGAACAGCTGCCCTGCTGTGGATCATTTCATTTCTTAAAAAATGGAAGATCGGCGCTCTTTTCAGCATTCTCAACCTGGCAGTCTGCGGGCTGGCCATTACTGCGGCCTTTCGGCTGATCTACAACAAGGATCTTCTGACAAGGCCGGCTTTTATCCTGCAGCTTGCCCTTCACAGACAGGCACCTCCGCAGGAGCTGGTCAATGGAGTGATCCTGGCAGTGCTGGCAGGGGGATATCTGGTGGTACTGGCAGCAGACCTTGTGAAAAAAAGAAAAAGGACCAGTAAAAAAGACAGATAAAAACAACAGTAAAAAGCTGTTCTGCCAAAAGAGGATGAAAGATCCTCCCCGGCAGAGCGGCTTTTCTTTACATGTTTTCCTGTCCGTGGTATCCTGTTTTACAGGAGTGATCCTGAAGGAATTTTACAGACAGCGCAGGAGGAATGCAGGGATGATAGAGAAAACAGCGATCATAGGAATGGGGGCGCTGGGCCTTCTCTACGCGGATCAGATCGCATCCGCAAAAGGACCGGAGAGTGTCTCCTTTGTCATGGACCGGGAGAGATACGAAAAATATGAGGGCACCGTGTTTGTCTGCAACGGGCAGGAGAAGACGTTTCGGATGGAGTGCTGCCAGGATGTTTCACCGGCAGATCTTGTCATTGTGGCAGTTAAGTACAATGGACTTGCAGGCGCTCTGGACACCATGAAAAACTGTGTGGGAAAGGACACGGTGATCCTCTCTGTGATGAACGGCATCAGCAGCGAGAAGATCATTGGAGAAAGGTACGGACATGACCGCCTCATCGACACAGTGGCGCAGGGCATGGATGCCATGAAGTTTGGAAATAAGCTGACCTATACAAAGAAGGGTGAACTGCGCATCGGGGCGGAGGACGCCTGCCAGCAGGAAAATCTGGCTCGTGTGGCAGCTTATTTTGATGAGATACAGATGCCATATACGCTGGAGGAGGATATCCTGCACCGTCTGTGGGGAAAATTCATGCTGAACGTGGGCGTGAACCAGACCTGTATGGCCTATGAGACCAACTATGGGGGCGCTCTTAGAGAGGGAAGCGAGGCAAATGAGACCATGCTGGCTGCCATGAGAGAGGTGATCGCCCTTGCAAACGCGGAGGGGATCCATCTGACTGAGACAGACCTTGACGAGTACATAGCCATTCTTCGCACGCTCTCTCCGGAGGGAATGCCCTCCATGCGCCAGGACGGTGTCTCCAGGCGTCCCTCGGAGGTGGAGATGTTTGCAGGGACTGTGATCCCCATGGCTGCCAGGCACGGGATACCTGTGCCTGCCAATACATTTTTATATGAGAAGATCAAAAAAATAGAAGCGTCCTATTGAGGGAAAAGCTATATGTACAGGAGGTCTGACATGACAAGAGAAGAGGTAAAGATCGGATTTATTGGATTTGGAAATATGGGGCAGGCCATTGCGGACGGATTTTTGTATACCCATACATTGAAACCGTCCCAGATGTGTGCCTGCGCGGTGAACTATGAAAAATTGAAAAAGAACACAGAAAAACGAGGCATGAAAGCCTGCCGGGACAGCAAAGAGACGGTAGAGCAGTCAGATATTGTAGTAGTGGCAGTGTAGCCCTGGATGACAGGAGCTGTGCTGGCTCCCCTGAAGGATCTCCTTGCAGG